>JABJGX010000090.1 GCA_018662075.1 Candidatus Peregrinibacteria bacterium
AAAAGGGGACCGCGAACGTTCTAACTAATTGAGCTTTATAGAAAAATACTGGGAGCAGCTTTGTGGGTTTGAACCCTTGACCTGGCTGGACCTATAACCGCGAACGTTCTAAGCAACTGATCCTATAGAAAAATACTGGGGCGAGATAAGGGGTTTGAACCCTTGACCTTCCGGACCACAACCGGACGCTCTAACCAACTGAGCTAATCTCGCCATGTATGAGTGGTAATAGCCGATACTTTGTTTTAATCCACAGAGCGAAGTTGGAAACTGCCTGTCGACCGTAGTTCGCCGGTGCGAACGAAGGTTGAAGCTAATCTCGCCATGAGATCGGCAATATCCTACAAGGCAACGCGAGACATGAAAAGCTTTAAGATCCTTGTTTTTCATTATCCTCTGGACTGTCTTCTACGGGTGGCTTTGGAGTATTTGCCTCAAGAGGCTCAATGTCCTCTGCTTTTATGAAGGCTACAGGTTCATCCATGTCCTCAGGTTCGGGTTCTGGAGCCTCTGTTTCCACTGGTATTTCATTCGGAGTCCCCGGTGTGGCAGAGCCATTCTCTTTACGGCTCTTTACGTTTTCCCTATACCGCTGCCTCTTTTGTCTCTTCTTTTCGCGCTGCCTCTCTTTACGGTCAGCATCTGATGCCGTAGTTGTTGTCATAGACTCCTCTTTAGGAACATCCCCCTGGAGCTCTTCTGGCGGAGGTGCATCCACGGTTTGTCCTACTTCCTCAGCTTTTTCGATACCACCTTGCAGCCAATCTGGTGCCTGAGTCGCGTCAGTAGCAAGTTTTTCAGCAGCAGGTTCCATTGCAGTATGCGTTACATTTGGTGCCGGAGCTTCTGCTACCGGTTCTACAACTGGAGCAACTGCCTCTGGCTCAGGTATAGGTTCTGCTACTGGTTCTGCTTTAGGTGCAAGCCACTCTGGTGCTGTAGTTGGCTCTGGTGATGGTGGAATAATTTCTGCTTCTACCACTGGGGCAGGAGTCACAACTTCTGGTGCTGGACTCGCAACCGGTGTTTCGACTGGGGTTACTACAGTGGGTTCAGTGTGGATCTCCATTGGTGGAGCACTTTCTGCCACAGTTTCTTTTGGAGTCTTTACTATTGCACCCTCTGCTTTTTCCAAACTCTTTTCGAGTGAGAATCCTTTCTTCTTTACCTTACTAAAGATGAATATCCCAGCAGCACCGACTGCAGCAGAAATAAGAAGGATAAGAATCAGCTTAAAAATGAGTCCCAAGATAGACCCACCATCAGATTTTTTCTTTTCAGGCTTTTTAGGATCTACTACTTCTGGACCTGTTTCAGTTTCTTCTTTCATTCTGTTTATAACGATACTATCGGAAACGGTTGTCTGCACTTGTCCTGTTTTTAGATCTCGAATTTCTACACTGATGTCATAATTTCCAGACTCTGCAAACATATGAATAGGCTTGTCGAGCATACTCTGTTGACCATCACCAAAGTTCCAGAGGAGCAGGACATTGCTTTTTACTTCGCTATCCATCTGAAGACCAAATTGCACTTCTCCATTATCACTTTTAAGCACTTGAATACGCATGCCATCTGGAGCCTCTTCTAGTGCTACATCTTCTCCATATTCACCACCTCTCCTAAAGGAAATATTTTCAAATTGAGTTTCATTGTTATCAAATAAGACACCAAGTCTCATTCCAGGAATTGTGCTATTTGCGATCCAGAGGTAGAGGGGATTTCCTTCAGACCGAAACAAAGTATTTTTTGTATCGTCATCATTTTCTGGATTTCCATCATTATTACTGTCACGACTTGTATCTGTATCAATAGCGATAACTTTGATATCTGTGCGCTCCGGCGAAATTTTGATGACATCTGTGCTTCGGCCAAGAGCAATAGTTCCATTCTGCATGGCAGGGATATATGTGGCGATGGCATTGGAATTCGTTGTGTTTTCCTCATAGCCTGGTTTTCTATCTAGGACAGAGAGGGTAAATGTCTTTCTGATGGCTTCATTATTTACAGAAGTCTCTGCAGAGAGCTGAAAGCTTCCAGGCTGAGAAATACGTGTACGGAACACAGGGTCCCGGTTTGCCTCTATGAATTCACCATTCTGTGTAAGCACCCAGCTTGTCTTTCCAAGGCCACCAACACCCTGCATTTCAAAGATTCCACCAACAGGTACTGTCAGTACCTGTTGGCTTGTACCAAGCTGTGCAAGCACACCAGACCCTGCAATGGTTACCACTGCAAGAGCAGACGCGATAGAGGAGGTTCGAATATTCATTATTTTATTATTGAGGTAATGAGCCAAACAATTGCGCTAGCAAATAGAATGATAATTAACCCAATGATCGTATAGAAAATAATTTTTTTCGCCTTGTCCTTAGTCGATTCCTCACCCCCACTTACGACAAGCATGATGCCAGCAATGACAATAACAATCACAGCAACGAGGCCCATGTACGAAAGAACAAGACGTAAGAGGGCTAGTATAGTTAATCGCAAGTCTCCATTGGAAATTCCAAGGATTGCTTGTGCCTGATCAATACCTCCAACAATTCCCGGTCCTTGATACACCTGAGCAATAACGACCTCTGGAAATATTCCAACAAGGAATCCAGTGACGATAGCAAGTAATACAGTAGGGGGCGCGAAGAGTTTTTTCATGTATGTTTTTGTTATGTATGTTTCATACTATTATAGCTTATTCCGCTCTTCAGCGCTACCCTAAGGGCATGAGACCAGACCGACTTCAGGTATTACTGGCAGATGCAAAAACAGATGCCTTTCTCGTTTCGAACCTTACAAATATTTTGTACCTGTCTGGTGTGAGCGTAAGTGCTGGTTTTGTACTAATAAAAGCCAAAAAGTCTATATTATTTGTTGATGGTCGATATGCAGAGAAGGCAAAAGGCACTGTACGGAAGGGCATTTCAGTACTCGATATTGAGAAGATAGCTCAAGAGCTAAAAACAGTAAAAAACTGCGGCTTTGAGGCATCTGATGTAACAGTGGATAGACTTTCGAGGTGGAAGCGGAATTTCTTGAACACAAAATTTGTACAAAAAAAGGGAATAGTGGAAGAATATCGCAGAACAAAAGATAAAGATGAAATACGTCATTTTAAGAAGGCACAGCGGATAACCAATGATTTGATGACGAGGATTCCATCGTCACTAAAACAGGGGGTTACAGAAATGCAAATAGCCTGGATGCTAGAGGCATTAGCAAGAGAGCTCGGGGCTGAGGGGCTCTCTTTTGATGCGATTGTTGGCTTTGGATCAAACTCATCACGGCCGCATCATAGCCCGACAAATCGTAAGTTTAAGAAGGGTGATATGGTTCAAATCGATGTTGGTGCAAAGGTAAACGGGTACTGCGCAGATCAAAGCAGAGTATTTTTTACAGGGCCAAAGACTAAGCTACAAGAAAAGGTTTTTATAGCATTAGGTAGGGCTAAAAAGGAATCAGAAGCAGCGATAAAACCTGGGGTTACAAACCATGAGTTAGACAAGATATCACGAAGTGTACTGAAGGAATATGACCTAGAGAAATACTTCATACATAGCCTTGGACACGGTGTAGGGCTAGATATCCATGAGGGGATTACGCTTTCGCAGAAGGCAAAAAAGACACCTCTACTGAAGAATGAAATCATAACCATAGAGCCAGGTGTCTACATCCCTGGAAAGTTTGGTATGAGGCTCGAAGATGAGGTTATAGTATAGATGTTAGGTATACTTGGCAGTCAACTGTTGCACTTTCCTGTATACTAATATGATTTGAAAATACAAAAACAAAATATCTATCGGACAAAAGAGCTACGAGTGCCACGGCACATCGTCATCCTGCTTAGCATGATTGCAGTTTTTCTACCATATCATACATACAGTAATCCAGTTATTCATACCGAGCCGTATACACAGGAGTTTATTATTACTGCGTACTACTCACCATTGTCTAACCAATGTTGCTATGTAAAAGGGGGAGAGTTTGCAGACAAGATTTTAAATGGACAGGGGATTGCAGGAGCAGATGGGACGGGGGTCTACCCTGGAATGATTGCAGCTCCTAGTTCGTATCCTTTTGGAACGGTTATATCACTTCCTGGATTTGGGACACTGAAGGTGCATGATAGAGGCGGTGCTATTAATGAGCTTGGTAATGGAAAGCATCGGCTAGATATCTGGGCAGGACATGGAGAGGAAGGACTTGCAAGAGCCCTAGCCTTAGGCGTTCAACATGTAAAAGGAACAGTGTACCCTAATGCCTCGGGTCAGCCTGAAGTACAGTTCGATCTTGCAAATTTACCTGCGCCTATCGATGAACTTCGTAGGTACTTTGTTGAGAAGGATAACCTACTTGCACTCCGCCCTAAGGTTGGTGACAGAGGGCTCTCTGTGTACTTACTACAAAACTATCTACATGAAATTGGATACTTAAAAAGAGGGCCAACAGGTTTCTTTGGAGAGCAGACGAAGCAAAGCTGGCATACATTCCTCAGGGACTATCAATTGCAAATTGCAGATGGATTGGACGCAAAATCTGCAGCATTTGTTTTAGGTGTTCAAAAGAGGCAAGGAGCTAAAGAGCCCTTCGCAAAGTACATAGATCCAGATGCATCGGAAAGTTCTATTGCAGAAGCACAGAGGCTACTTAGGTTTCTTGGCTACTATAAGGGCCGAACGAACGGTGTCTATGATGACAACCTGTTCGCATCTATCCTGAAATTCCAGCAAAAACACGCTTTAGTAGGTACAGCTGAAGACATTGGAGCAGGTCGAATTGGACCACTGACAAGCCGCGCTATAAGAGCAGAGTGGGACAGGCAGATTGTTGCCAGTCATGCAGATCGATATTTAGATCTCCATACTATCGACGTAAAACTTTCAGAGAAGGGGAATCGTCTAAAGCAGTTCCTTGGAGATGACTACAATGGTGGCCAAGTCCGCTTGCTACAACAGGCTCTTTCAGACCTTGGTTTCTTCGATGCAAAAAAGATTAACGGCAACTTTGGACCAATGACCAAAGAAGCAGTGACTGCTTATCAGTTTGATAGAGAAATTATTATGTCAATGTCAGATACCGGAGCAGGGTATGTAGGTCCTACGACACTGCGGTCTTTGCGCTCTGATCAGCGAAATATTCTCTATAGGCTTGTTAGAGCTGAAGGATGGAATGCACTATAAGAACGTAGTTTGAAAAAATAAGAATTGCTTCTTGATGAAATATTGTTCAAGGTGCATACATCAAATATTTACTTGTTGTTTTAGGCCTTCTTTTTTTGCCAACTTCTGTTATGGCAGAAGACAATTATGCAACGCGTAGAGATGGGTTCTTAACGATGTGGGAAAGTATTTCTCGTCCTGCGTATGAACGCCGTGTTAACTATGATGATATAGAAGAAGGGGATAGAGGCTACCTCGAAATTAACTATGCTCGTAGTAGAAAAATCCTGGAGGAAGAGACAATGTTTTACCCAGATGAGCCACTGCTCATGAAGCATGCATTACTGTGGTTATTTAGAACACGAAATATTCGGGAGCTACCAGATATGCAACCAGAAACACTTGCTTCCATGATCTCAGATTATCCAATTGTAGAAGAGGACAGGGATCTTACAGGAAGGACCAATAAGCAAGAACTCCTTACGATGATGCGAAAATTAGACCAAATGCTCGTAAAAGAGGTTCATGAAGTAAGTTTCTATGCAGATGACTTCCACGGTAGAGGTACTGCATTTGGCGAAACCTTTGATATGAATGACATTACAGCAGCGCACAGGTCTTTTCCTCACGATACTCTCGTTAAAGTTACCAATGTCGATAACGATAAGTCAGTCATTGTGAGGATAAACGACAGAGGGCCATATGTGCATGGTAGGGATATGGACCTAAGCAAAGCTTCATTCCTAGAGATTGCGCCACAGGGCCAAGGTGTACTGAGAGCGACATTTGAAAGGTTAGGGAACGTAGAGATGGTTACTTCTTGCGAACAGCGCCAGCAGGTATTTCAAAAAAGAATCACCAGAGATATCAGATTTTTTAGGGGTGTCCCCCATACATTTACCATTGGGAATCCATTAGTATTGCAAAGCACTAAGCCATTTGTAGTGCAAAGTATAGTGTTCCCAGATGGTCAGAATCTTCGTATACAAGACTTTGTGAACCCGAAGGAGAAATACCAATTCTCGCCAGATATGACAGGAAGGTACTCTATATTCGTTGGTGATACTCTTGGGCATATCCGTGAAATGAGGATGAATGTGTCGTCGTGCGTTTTGCCTTAGCGAAGCTCTGAGAAGCCAATCTGACCTATTCAGCAAGTTCAAATTCTGCTATAATAGAGGGATTTACTGTATCCTACGTTCAACCCTTTTAAGACCACATGGTTTCGTTTCTCCGCTTTGCATCCTGGCCCATTCTCTGGCTCTCAGCCATTGTTCTGATTACTGTTACCACAGATGGCTTTTGGCGTTCTCTTGGGAGGGAATTTTTAAGTGCTCCTTTTACATTTATTTTTACTATTGTATTGCTCTACGGAATATGGAGAGTGTCGCGAAAGTTTTTTCGTTATTGGTATGCAATCCGAAATGCAAAATCACTTGTTGCTCTGAAGGTCTTACTACCACGGAAAGAATCTAAGATCGACCAGGATAAGCGAACAGAAAAAGACTTCAAAGAAAAGATCGCAATGATGGAACAACTGTTCCGCGCACTGTGGGAAATTAAAGCGTTGAACTTACAACAAATGATCCACTTCTGGTTCTTCAGGTATCTTCCAATTAGCTTCGAGATGTATGTCGTAAAAGGCCAGTTGACTATGTACGTTGTGACAAAAGAAAACTTACTTTCCATTGTAGAAAAGCAGATCACAGCATTTTATCCAGATGCAGAGGTGACACTGCAGGAGACCCCAGAGATATGGCCAAAAGGAACTCATCTAATGGCATACAATATGGTGCAACAAAAACCATTTCAGTATCCTATTCGGTATTACGAGCAAATGCAGGATGACCCTTTGAATGGAATTGCAAACGTACTGAGTAAGATGGATGCAGATGAAACTGCGTGTATTCAGATTGTCGTAACACCATCATTCAGTGGCAAGTGGAACAAGAAAGCAAAACTTTTTGCCTCTGCTGCGTTTAAGGGAAAGAAAACACATTGGCTTAGTAAGATTCCAGGTTTAAAAATGTTTGGAAATATTGTTTCCGGTATAGCGACTGGTGATACAGGAAATATGGCTCCAGGCGCAAAAGAAGGGGACTCCTTTGTACGTATGATTGCACCAGAAGAAGAATTATATAAGCGCATGGGTGAGAAAGCAGGTATGAGCTTTTACCATTCATCTATTCGCATTTTTGCATCGACTGCTAGTATGCAGCGTTCTCAAGAGATTACGAATAACATGCAGATTGCGTTTAATGCATTTAAAGACTTATACGGAAATGTTCTGCAAAACAGACGTATGTATGTCGACTTCTTCCCTCTTAACTGGAATGCAAAAATCCTACATAAGCTGTGGAAGAATCGTATTAATGGTTTTGCTCACAAGAAGTCTTTACTAGTAGAGAAGGAGTTGGCAGGACTCTTCCACTTCCCAGATAGTCGTTATAACTCAATGCCGATTATCCAATGGGTTGCATCGAAAATGCTTCCGCCACCACCAGCCCCTCCTACAGAAGGAATACTGCTTGGGCACAATAGGTATCGTGCGAAGGATACAGAGATCAGATTCTTGCCTAAAGACCGTACGCGTCATCATTACATCATTGGTAAATCTGGTACTGGTAAATCTGCATATATTAGCTGGATGTCACGTCAGGATATCGCAAACGGTGAAGGTGTCTGTATGATCGACCCACATGGAGACCTTATTGAAGACGCCCTTGCACATGTGCCGAAAGAGCGTGCAAAAGACATTGTTGTATTCGATCCATCAGACATGGACCGGCCAATGGGTCTAAACCTTCTAGAGGCAACGACACCAGAAGAGAAAGACAGAGCATCTTTGGATGCCATGGAAATTTTCATTAAGCTCTTTGGTAACGAGATCTTCGGTCCACGTATTCAGCACTACTTCCGTAATGGATGTCTGACACTTATGGATGACGAAGAGGAGGGCGCAACAATCCTCGATGTCCCTCGTATGTTTGTCGATGAAGACTTCCAGCGTTATAAGGTTAGCAAGTGTCGAAACGCTGTGGTCCGTAGTTTCTGGACGAATGAAATGGCAAAAACTGGTCAGCGTGAAAAAGAAGAGATGATCCCATACTTTAGTTCAAAGTTTGGACCATTCATTACGAATACAACAATGCGAAATATTATCGGTCAGCCAAAGAGTGCTTTTGATATCCGTAAGATTATGGATGAAGGAAAGGTGCTACTGGTAAATCTCTCTAAGGGAAAGATTGGTGATACCAATGCACAGCTCCTTGGTCTGATCTTTGTAAACAAGATCAATATGGCTGCAATGGGAAGAGCAGATATGCCGAAAGAAGATAGGAAACGTTTCTACTTATATGTGGATGAGTTCCAGAATTTTGTAACAGATGCCTTCGCCACTATTCTTTCAGAGGCTCGTAAGTATGAACTAGGTCTTATCATGGCTCACCAATTTATCGGACAACTAGTGGAAGGTAGCGGAGCAGATAGTGGGAAGCTACGAGATGCCGTCTTTGGTAACGTCGGTACTATTAGCTCGTTTAAGATTGGTGCTGAAGACGCCGAGTACATGGCAAAGGAAATGGCACCGGTACTTTCAGAGCAGGATGTTATCAATGTCCCGAACTTCCAATGTTACACAAAGTTGAATATCAACAACGTGACATCAAGGCCCTTTAGCTTGAATACTATTTATGATGAGTCTGCTCGTAACGAGAAGCTCGGAGGTCTCATCAAAGAATACAGCCGAATGAAATACGGTCGAAAGAAGATCTTCGTAAACCAAGAGATCGAAGACCGCATCGGAATTGTCGACTAGCTACTTCTTAGCAATCTTGCGCATCGCAGCCTTATACTCTTTTTCTTCGTTGATCTCTTTTTTGATTTCTTTCAGTTCCCAACTCAGCATCATAGTAACTGCGGTACGCAAGGTAATAATTGCCGCTAGCTTTCCAAGTTCATCCCATGTTGGCTGCATGATAGATTCGATAATATCTTTCCCAACAAGGAACTCGAGCCCAAGGGCTAAGTGCTTTCCAAGTTCAATACGGATGTGCGGAAGGTGATTCTGTCTTCGAATGCTTGATAGCATAAAGTGGATTGCACTTTTTATTCCTCCGTATGCCATGATCATTACTCCAATGTACCCAATGATACTTGCTACAAAAACCGAGAGGGCCTCAAGACTGGTTGTGACAAGGATAAGATCGTGAATAAGATTCGTGTTTTCTATAACTAGCATTGTACCATTTTTACCCTTTTTACGCTACTGCTTAATTTCTACAGATAGCCTTGCAAGCAGCCTTGCATAACCGTAATCTACTCGCACTATACTTCGATTCCCTCAGTACAAGTGACATCACTATCACAAGCAAAGGACATGTTTAAGCTACAAAAGCAGGCAAAGAAGATTAAAAAGGAGCTCAAGAACATCCACGTTGAAGCAGAGGCTGAAGGAGTGGAAGTAGTGGTAAATGCAGAGCAAGAGGTAATAAGCATTACCATTGGTGAAGAGGTTCCACGAGAGCGCATTGCAGCTCTTGTTACAGATGCACTAAACCGAGCCATGAAGAAGGCACAGATTGTTGCTGCAGAGAAAATGCAGGCAGTAATGGGACAGATGGGAATGGGTGCTCCAGACGCTGGAATGAAAGGCCTTGGTCAATAAACTCTTACTTTATGAAGAAAATATTTCTTTACATTATCGTTATCAGTGCAGGTTTTGCTTGTTGGTATATCTATGCTACTGCAGCAATTGGGGGAGATGATGCAATGCGCAAGAAAGTAATCATCAAGCCCGGATGGTCTACAACACAGATAGCAAATCATCTACATGATGAAGGATTTATCCGTTCTGCTCTTGGCTTCAGGTTATATGTTCGATCTCAGAAACTGGATGGAACATTGCAAGCAGGTGTGTTCTTGCTACTGAAAACACAGTCAGTATCAGATATTGTAGAAACATTTCGCACAGGAAAGGCGGAGGAAGTGATAGCAACTATTCCTGAAGGGTTTACGGTGCTCGATATAGACAACCTACTGTTCTCTATGGGGTTAATTGAAAAAGGAGAAGTAATCCGCTGCTCTCAGGAATGTGATTTCGAGACGTATGACTTCTTACCAGAAAATATCACAGGTCTTGCACAGCGAGGAGGAAGGCTTGAGGGGTATCTCTTCCCAGATACATATTATGTTCAGGAAGAAGGATTTGTTGCTAAATTCTTTCTAGAACGCATGCTCAATGCATTTAGAAAAACTGTTCTAACGAAGAATGCAGAGGCCGTCGAGACATCAGGTAGAACGTTAGATGAGCTCATTACCATGGCCTCTCTTATAGAGGAGGAGACACGAAAAGAAGAAGAGCGAACTATGGTCTCTGGCATCCTATGGAAGCGGTTCGATGATGGAAGGGGACTGGGTGTTGATGCAACAGTTCGCTACATTCTCAATAAACAGACAGAGGTTATTACGCATGGTGATCTCAATTCAAACTCTGCCTATAACACACGTAAGTTCAGAGGTCTTCCACCAGGTCCTATTGCAAACCCAGGCCTTCCAAGTATTCTCGCTGCTGCAAAGCCCGAAACTAGCCCCTATTGGTACTATTTGCATGGGAATGATGGCCAGATCTATTACGCTAAAACCAACGAAGAACACAATACAAACCGCTATTTCCACATAGGAAGTGGATCTAAGGAATAATCTGAAGCATTTGACATATATTGATAAATGTTGCTTATTATGCTATTATATATACATGAAAAACGTATTTGTAACGGCCATGCTATTCATGTTCATTTACGCAGCCTTCCGTCCACCGGAGGGAATGCGCAAATTTCCAGTAGCAAACCTGCAGTTTGAAGTGCAGACATCGAACATGAGCATGAGCATATCAAAATAAATCTTAAGGTATACTAGAGATATTATTAACACATACACCACACTTATATGGTTGACGAACATGATCACAGATTAAAGATCGGAGTAATGGGTTCCGCATCTGGCCCCCAGCTTGAAAGCAAAGAAGCTGCAAGAATTGCAAAAGCACTTGGTCATGAGATTGGTCGAAGAGACTACATCTTTATTAATGGTGCTTGTCCTGGCCTTCCAAACGATGCATTGATAGGAGCAAAGGAAGCAGGTGGCTTTACAGTAGGAATCTCTCCTGCATTCTCATTAACAGAACATATAACAGAGTACAGCTCTCCTCATGACCATGATTTTATTATCTATACAGGTCAGGGATTCATGGAAAGAGATATTATTAACATCCGTTCTAGTGATGGAGTGGTAATTGTCGGGGGAGGAATAGGAACGTTAAACGAACTCACTATCGCATATGAAGAAGGTCGTCCTATTGGGATTCTTACCAATACTGGAGGAATTTCTAATCATGTTCCAGAGATCATCGAAAAGATGTGTCAGAGAATGGTCCCACCAAATATGGTGTTTGATGACGATCCAATAAAGCTTCTCGATAAGATCGCAATTGCTATCAGTGCATATCCACTACCAACACATGGAGACGGTCGTGTTGTCGACAAACGTACATGTAATCGGGGGGAGTGGTGGTGTCAGGATCCAGGAAGAGCAGGTTAACCACCTTTTGGAATCCAGCGAATGGGAGTACCTTTGAAGTCGAATACTTTACGGATACTGTTATCCAGATATCGGATCTGAGAGATCTTTATCTTGCTAGGATCTTTCACAAATACCACAAAGGTTGGTGGAATATCTTCTGCTTGAATAATTAACTTAGACCTCGATAGCTGCCCCATAGGCTGACCATATACAGCCCTTTTGTACCAATCTATAAGGTCTTTTGTTGGAATGCGTCGTACACGGTTTCTCTGTACCAATTCGATAATATCAAAGATCTTCAGCAGTCCTTCTTTTGTTACGGCAGAGACCGGGATAATTGGCGCATGCTTACAGAACTGGAAGTGCTTTTTGATCTCTTCCATCATAAGTGCCTTTTGTTCTGCATCCACAGTATCAACTTTATTGAGCAAGATAATAAATCCCTTTCCTTCATCGTTGGCCATGCCAGCAATTCTTTTATCCTGTCTGCTCAGTGGCTCGCCTGCATCCATAACAAGCACTGCGATGTCACAGTCTTCAAGCTCTTTGACGCTACGGAAGTATGAATAGGTATCGATGTCAGTTGTTGTATCCTTTCGCCTACGAATACCTGCAGTGTCTGTAAAGATGTAGTCTTCTTCGTGGTATCGAATCATTGTGTCTGTTGCGTCACGCGTTGTTCCTGGAATGTCTGATACCAGTAGTGGAGACTTTTCTTTCTGGGTTTCGGACATGAAAGAATTAACCAAAGAACTCTTTCCAACGTTTGGCTTTCCAATGATCGCAATACGAGGAGGGCTATCTTCTGGTCGTTCTACTTTTTCAAAGCTGAGTCCTATGAGAGCCTTTTCGATTGCAGACTGCAGCTGCTCTATACCTATTCTATGTGTAGCACTGACAGGGATAATCTTGTCAGTAATACCTAGGTCGTAATACTGCGGAAGAATTTCATCGATAGACCCTGGATCATCGCACTTTGTTGGAAGGAGAATGATTGGAACATGGCTCTTGCTGTGCTTACGTAAAATATCGACAATTTCAAAGTCGTTTGCAGTGAGGTCATCTTTACTATTAATAGTAAACAAGATGACATCTGCGTGCTCTAGCGCTAGTAGCGACTGTTGATGCACATCATCTTCGAGGTCTTTATCTTCTGTTCCTCCTCCCATTCCTCCAGTGTCTACCAGTAGGTAGTCGAGGCTTGTTCCAGTGACATGACCTGCCACCTGGTCACGGGTCGTACCAGGGGTATCGGATACTATTGCTTTTCGTCTTCCAATAATCTTATTGAAAAGTGTAGATTTGCCAGTGTTGGGACGCCCAACGATTGCGACAGTAGGGATTTTGGCCATAAGAGAGCTGAAGAGTACCTGAAATTTGGACATTATCCCATTAAAAACGTAGAATCGGGCCACTTATGTATGAACCAAGTTCAGTCGAAGGCAAGTGGCAAAAGAAGTGGGAAGAGGCTAAAACCTATGAAATAGACCTCAAAAACGCAAAAGACCCGTTTTATAGCATGGTTATGTTCCCCTATCCAAGTGGGGACAAGCTCCACGTTGGGCACTGGTATAACTTCGCTCCAGCAGACAGTTTCGCAAGATATATGAGGATGAAAGGCCACGATGTCTTCACTCCTATGGGGTTTGATGCCTTTGGTTTGCCTGCAGAGAACTATGCAATTAAGACAGGCGTTCATCCAGACGACTCTATTACAACCAATGTCGAGACCATGATTACGCAGCTAAAGCGTATTGGAACCATGTACGACTGGAGCAAAATGGTGAATACATCAAAGCCAGACTACTACCAGTGGACGCAGTGGCTATTCCTACAAATGTTCAAAAACGATCTTGCATTCAAGAAAGAAGCGAGCGTGAATTGGTGTGAAAGTTGTCAGACTGTTCTTGCAAACGAGCAGGCACAAGATGGAACATGCGAGCGATGCGATACAGAGGTTATTCAAAAGCCAATGACACAGTGGTACTGGAAGATCTCTGATTACAGTCAGCGTCTTCTTGATGGGCATGACAATCTAGACTGGCCAGAAAAAACAATCTCTATGCAGAAGAACTGGATTGGAAAAAGCGAAGGGTGTGATGTTACGTGGAAAGTAGAGGGCAGTGACTTGTCACTCGATACATTTACCACAACAGTTGATACAATTTATGGAGTTACTTTCGCAGTTATTTCCCCAGAGCATCCAGAGTTAGAAAATATCGTAACAGCAGAACACAAAGATGCAGTCGCAGCATATCAAAATAAAGCAATTAAGAAGACAGACATCGACCGAATGGCCGAAGGAAAAAAGAAAACAGGAGTCGACACAGGAGCTTTCCTTATCCATCCATTCACAGGAGAAAAGGTTCCACTGTGGGTAGCAGACTATGTCTTAATGAATTACGGAACAGGAGTTGTCATGGGAGTACCCGCACATGACCAAAGAGACTTAGACTTCGCAACAAGTTATGGATTTAGTATTGTACAAAGTATTCAGTCTGATACAGGTGAAACTTTTGTCTATGACGATGTCGATAAGTACAACGTCAAAGGTGAAATAGTAGAGTCAGGAGACTTTACAGGGATGAGCATTCTTGATGGTCGTAAAAAGATTACAGAGGCGCTAGAAGCTAAGCAGTTGGGAACAGCAAAAGTACAATTTAAGCTCCGCGACTGGAGCATCTCTCGTCAACGGTACTGGGGCGCACCAATTCCAATTGTCTATGACCCAGAAGGAAACGCACATGCAATCCCTGAAGAGCATTTGCCGTGGGAACTTCCTCGCGATGTCGAGTTCAAACCAACGGGAACATCTCCACTTGCACAGAGTAAAGAACTAAAAGAACGTACGGAGAAGATCTTCGGAGCTGGCTGGACACCAGAGGTGGACACCATGGATACCTTTGTCTGTAGTAGCTTCTACCAGTTCAGGTACTTGGCAGAAGGGTCAGACACAGAGTTTGTTCCGAAAGATATTGCAAAGAAGTGGATGCCTGCTGACATGTACATTGGTGGACCAGAACATGCATGTATGCACCTTATCTACAGCCGCTTTGTGACGATGGCTCTTAAAGACTTTGGCTTTATAGATACCGAAGAACCATTCAAGAGACTCGTGCACCAAGGTCTTATTACCAATGGTGGAGCAAAGATGAGTAAGAGCAAAGGAAACGTCGTCAGCCCAGATGCATTTATCGAAAAGTACGGGAGTGATACCTTCCGCATGTACCTAATGTTCATGGGACCCTTTACGGACGGAGGAGACTGGAACGATACGGGAATTAACGGAACAGACAGGTTTGTGAAGCGTCTATGGAGACTATTTGATGAATTCAAGTTCAGCCCTAATGGTAGCGAAGAAAAGGAAGTTACAAGCAAGCTTCATGCCACCATTAAAAAGGTAACAAATGACATGGAGAGGCTACAGTTTAACACCTCTATTTCAGCCCTTATGGAACTCCTTAATCTTCTAGAGAAGGCAGAGAAGATAGATGAAGACACAGCGAAAACTATGATAAAACTCTTGGCTCCACTTGCTCCACATTTAGCAGAAGAGGTCTGGGAAAAGCTTTCAGGAGATGGTTTTGTCATCGACCAAGATTGGCCAACATATGACGAGGCATTACTTGTGTCAGATACACTTACTATTGCTGTTCAGGTAAATGGAAAACTCCGCGGAACTATTTCTGTTGATGCCACTGCTTCAAAAGAAGATATCATAAGCCAAGCAAAAGCAGATCCTAATGTCTCAAAGTTCACAGATGGTGCAGATATCAAAAAAGAAATCTATGTACCAGGGAAGTTAGTAAGTTTGGTTATTTAAAAGGTAATAGAGGCTCTTAGATTTTTTTTATCAAGAGGTCTAGTTCCGCTGTGCTGAATACCAGCTGTATTAACAAGCTCTGATAGTGACTCTGGTGAAAAACGGGAATGGGTTCTGTAAAACTCTTCCTCACCTAATTTTTGACGCCACCTCTTCTCAGTATCAGCCACAAGAAGGTTTTGGACATCCATTTTCGACCTTCCGTCAAGGGTATAATCAATAATTATAAATGATGCTGAACTATGTTTTTCCTTCAGCCTCTCAAGAGTTTCCCTTGCCTCACGCGGCTCCATTAGACATAGGACATAAGAGATATTCACAATATCAAACTGATCTCTGTTCGGACCAAAAACTTGTTCTGTATTTACAACTGAAACATTATTATAGTTAGATGGATTAATATTTGCACCTGGATCAAAGAGAGACAACTTATTTCGAGTTCCCATAATTTGGCACTCTATAAAGGCGCGACCGGCTCCTGTAGGGCCACATCCAAAGTCGAGAATATTAGCCTCACCATTCGTATCAATTTTCTTTTTGTAAATATCTTGCTGATTCATTGCTGCCTCCATATGACAGGCTACGTCGTGAAATAGTGTTGATGCAATCATTACAGTCATAGTAGTATATATAATAGTTAGTAGTCAATACGTGGCTTAACATAGCAAAAAACGACAATTATAGCCAAATTCAGATTGAAAAGTGGTCAATGCTGGTACACTATCGCCGTGCATCATCCTTTCGATAGATATTCGGCATATACAGATGTTGCAGCGCTCAAGGAGTTTAGCGGCAGACCTCTTCGTAAATGTATGAGGGTGAATACTTCAAAGCTTTCTATTGCAGATTTTGAGAAGCATGCCAAAGAGCAAAAATGGAACCTTCAACCAGTGCCATGGTGCAAGGAAGGGTTCTTTGTAGACCGCAAGGACAGAAGCGTTCCACTCGGGAAAGACTTATTGCATGTGCTTGGTTATACCTACATGCAAGAGGCAAGTAGTATGCTTCCGGTTGCCATGCTTGACCCGCGTCCAGGGGAAAAGATTTTAGACATGGCTGCAGCCCCTGGAAGTAAGTCCACACAAATAGTAGCCAGGCTACGGGGTAAAGGTTTTGTCGTGTGTAACGACATGCAAGAGATGAGACTAAAAACTTTGCGTGAAGCACTAAGAAGGCTCAGCTGTATTACAGCGCTTGTAACAAAGAGAAAAGGACAGTGGTTTGGAAAGCACATGGTTGGTCGGTTCGACAAAGTATTAATCGACGCTCCGTGTACAGGGCAGGGGACAGTGCGAAAGGATAAGTCAGCGCTTCAGTATTGCAGCCTCGATTCTATTGGAAAAAATGCAAAGCTACAGCGAGAGCTTATAGAGTCTGCTGTCCATGCAACGAAGATCGGCGGACGCATTGTGTACTCGACATGCACGCTAACGCCAGAGGAGAACGAAGAAGTTGTACTGTCTATTTTGAGAAAGTATCCAGAGCAACTAGAAGCAGTAGACCCACGAACCATTCCGCTTGAAGGCAGAGAGTGGAACATGGATAAAGCAATTGAAGATTCTATGCTCATGCAAAAAGATCTTTCGGACTACACCTCAGACCAACCTATGCTTCGTATATGGCCACAGACATATGATAGTGAAGGATTCTTCTGTGCAGTACTGAAAAAGATTGGACCAACTGCAGAGCCGTTGATGACAGACTTGGTAAAACCACGGGAAGAGATTATTCCTCGTTCTCGCGAAAAGCAGATTTCAAATTACCTGGTAGATCATTTTGGTATGGATCCTATTGGTGAGGATGAAATGCTTGTTGAGCATGACGGTCGATACTTACTGACATCGAAAGCTATTTTTAATTTCAAGTTGCCAACACCAAATGTTGGACTCGGTCTTCCATTTGGAAAAAAGATTGCAAGTGACCCAGTGCTTTTGGACCACGACTTCCTAACCCTCAGAGGATCATCTGCCACAAAGCACATCATAGAACTCACAGATGAGGAGTGGAAAGAGGTGATATCAGGAAAGGACATTGCCTGTAGCGAGGAGCTCTTTGGGCACATAGCATTTAAGTACAATGGTATATGTGTAGGGCGAGGACGTGCAAAGAACGGAAAGTGCAAGAACCAGCTGCCACGGTGGATGATTACAATTAGTAATTAGACTTTTTGTTTACTGGACGGGCTAAAGTCGAATTGCTACTATTGAAATATGGATAATCCTGGATTTGAAAAAATCATTGACTGTTCAGGGGATATTTCATGTTTTCGCACGCTTAATAATAGCGAGCATCAATTCTCTAAAATACAAGAGCGTACTATGATAGAGAGTAGGCAGATAGCTCACAACGTAGTGGATATATCACAGTTAACTCGATTGGCCATTGGCAAGATGCATGTTGAGCTAGGTAAACCGAAAGATGGTTATAGCGGACTTGTGCTATCAAGCTCAAATACAGAAGAGCACGCTGGTGGGCTAGATAAGGTAGCAGAGGGAATTGCTAATCTTTATGGAATCCCAAAGTTTGAAAGTCTAAATTATGCATGTAGTGGATTTCCTGCTGCTGTAGAGGCGGCAATTGCAATGGGAAAAGAAGATCCAGATATGAAAAGAATATTAGTAGTAACAGCTGAAAAATTAAGCGAGATTGTAGATTATAGTGATGAGAATACGTCAGTACTTTTTGGAGACGGTGTTGCAATATCTAGTATTGTGCCAAATGGTAAACATCAAATAATTGATGCTTGGGCTCGTGGAAATATTGATGATCCTAAGAAATGTCTAAGGAAAGAATCAAAAGTGGGCACTAAAATGGCAGACGGTTCAATTAATGAAAATGATAGAGATGTTATTGTTATGGATGGTGGAAGAACGTTATACAAAACAGTGCCTCAGTCATTATTAGACATAGCATGCCATACAAAAGTTGGCCCAGAGGGTATAGATTATATTGTTCCTCACCAGGCAAATGGTAAATTTATTAGTTACATGGAAAGGTTATTACAAAAGCAGTATCCAAATATAGATATAGAAATCATTGGAACAATTGCACATCATGCTAATAGTGCATCTGCATCAATCCCAAGAGCACTGGCTTCTTCCATAGATCGTTTTGAATCAGGCAAAGTGGTTGCGTGCCCTGCAAAGGGTGCTGGAATTAATTACGAAGAAGGTAAGTTAACAGAGGGGTTGGTGTTATTCAAAGTTGGATAGGTATATACTACCCATCCTCTATGGACCCAACTATTGAAATAAAGGCGAAGCTTCCGATCGAAGAACTGGTAGGACAATATTGCCAGATCAAAAAGAAAGGACGACAGTTTGTCTGTGTTTGTCCGTTTCACCAAGACACACATCCAAGTATGCAAGTTTCTCCTGACAAAGGAATTGCATATTGCTTTGCCTGTAATAGTGGAGGAGACATTTTTAGTTTCTATCAAAAGATAGAAGGTGTTGATTTCAAGCAAGCCCTCAAAGATCTTGGTGAAAAGACAGGAGTAAAGGTTGAGGGTCTGAAAGTAGATTCTCCAGTTCAAAAAGACCACAAAGAGCGTATTCGAGATTGCTTAGTAGCTGCCCAGAAGTTCTACGCCCAGCAGCTTACAAAAGACGAGAAAACAAAGCTCTATCTGACATCACGTGGCATACCGGATGAACAGGTAAAGGAGTTTGGCATAGGCGTTGCACCAGATTCTTTTAGCGATACATATCAGTATTTACTAAAAGCCGGCTTTAGTAGAAAGGAAATTGTCGATGCAAGCCTTGGAATCCAAAAAGACTTAGAGGAAGGAAAGATTTACGATCGCTTCCGCAACAGGCTCATGTTTCCGATCCTTGATGGTAATGGAAAAATAGTAGGCTTTGGTGGGCGCACTCTTGGCGACGACGATGCAAAATATATAAATTCAGGTGAGACTCCTTTGTATAATAAGTCTGTAACACTCTATGGCCTTAGTCACGCAAAAGAGCATATACGTGACCAGAAGAGTGTTGTTCTAGTCGAAGGATACTTCGATGTCCTCGCTTGTCATCGCATCGGTATTAAAAATACTATCGCAGTATCAGGTACCGCACTGACAGAACAGCACGTGAAAATATTAAAGCGCTACTCAGACAAAGTTGTATTATGTCTGGACCAAGACAGGGCAGGGCAACAGGCCGCTGAGAGGTCTTATCTTTTGTGTACCGAGGAAGAAATATCAGTGCACACAGTGACACTAGAACAGAAAGACCCAGATGAGGCTGCCGTGGCAGACCCAGATGGTCTCAAGAGAATACTGACTGATGAGACAGTTCCCTACTTGCGTATGGTGATAGACCGCTTAGCAGAAGGTGACACAGTGTCGTCCGAAGGAAAGCGTGCAGCTCTTCAGATCCTTCTTCCTCTTATAAGTGTTATTCAGTCTTCTGTCGAAAAAGAACATTTCATGCAAAAGGCTGCAGCACTTCTTTCGACAACAGAAGTATCACTCAAAGAAGATATAGAAAGGCTAGAACAATCTATTCCACAAATTCCTACATACGATACAGGGCCAACTGCAGATGCAGTGCCGGACCGTAGTGCATTTAGCACGGCAGAGATTGCCTTGGGGCTCTTCGTATTATTCCCAATACATAAAACACTACTTCCAGAACTTATCGAACCTGAAGACCTGTACATCGCGTCATTGTACAGTGCTATTAAAGAGTCACCGACAGTAGAAATCTTAACCCTTGAAATGTTAGACCTTGCTCCGGAGTATCATGAACGGGCATCTATTCTTATGCTGTTTTGTGAACATCATGGATTTTCCGAGTGGAGTGCGACTATGGCAGGACAGGAAATTCGAAAAAACTGCCTGAATGCTAATAAAGAGTACTTACGAAATAAACAGATAGATATAGCCAAAAAGCTTCAGGTTGCTCGTTCTGAGGGTAATTCCACTGAAGAATCCAAGCTTTCACAGCAATACACGCAAGTGCTCAAGCTTGCGAACATGGCATCGAAGTAATGATAAATATGATTTTAAGGCAAGATTCCCTTGGAAATGGCGCCTTTTTCACTATACTGCTCCCGATATGGCTTCACACCCAAGAAAATTCATCGCGCAACCAACAGAAGACGATTTGAAGAATTTGCCAGATGAAGTAAAACATTTGATCAAGAAAGGCCGAGAACAGCGTTATGTAACGCATCAAGAAATTATGTCCGTCGTGCCAATGGCAGAGGCGAATGTAGATTTACTTGATGATGTGTACTCTATGCTTGTCGACCTTGGTATTCAGGTTATCGACGTAAAAGACGCTCTTATCTGGCAGAAGAAGCAAAAAGGAGGGCTGCAGATTCCAGAACCAACAGAGGACTTAGGAGATATCTCTTCTACGGATGACGATGATGACGATATCGATTCTGATGATGAAGAGGAAGCGAGCACTGTTAGCAGCATGAAGTCAGATAAGGACGACATGATGGACGTTGTTGCAACGGCTGGTATTGCCATTGATAAAACGAAGGAACAAACAGACGAAGAGCGTGGACGTCGTAAAAGAGAGCGCGAAGTGGACTTGCTAGAGATTAGTAACGACTCAGTTCGTATGTATTTGAGCGAGATTGGACGTGTTCCATTGATCGATGCGAAGAAAGAAGTAGAACTTGCTCGTCGCATCCGCAAAGGAGACGCATCAGCAAAGCAACAACTTGCAGAGGCAAACCTTCGATTGGTTGTTTCTATTGCAAAGAAGTACATTGGACGTGGTCTTTCATTCCTCGATCTTATTCAAGAAGGAAACATTGGACTCTTCCGTGCTGTTGAAAAGTTCGATCCTGAACGTGGATTCAAATTCTCTACATATGCAACATGGTGGATCCGTCAGGCGATCACACGCGCCATTGCAGACCAAGCTCGTACAATTCGTATTCCTGTGCACATGGTGGAAACAATCAACAAGCTGACACACACTCAGCGTCGTTTAGTACAGGAGCTTGGACGTGAGCCAACAGTTGAAGAGCTAGCGGTAGAAATGGAGATGGATATCAAGAAAGTGCGACACATTCAGAAAATTTCACAGGATATCATCTCACTGGAGTCTCCAGTGGGATCTGAGGAAGACAGTAAGCTTGGTGACTTTATCGAGGATGAAGAGGCTGTAAACCCATTCGAGGCAACAAACAGGCAACTTAGAAAAGAAAATGTCCACTCTATGCTCGAATTCTTAACCCCTCGTGAGCGAAAGATTATCGAAATGCGATTTGGACTGGGTGACGGTATCGGACACACTCTTGAAGAAGTTGGAAAAGAGTTTGGTGTTACTCGTGAGCGTATTCGACAGATCGAAGCGAAGGTTCTCCAGAAAATGCGAGATCACCCACGTTCTATGACTATCCGTGAACATGGTGGAGCGCCAAAGCGTATTGGATTCTCTAACTCTACAAAGTATAACTCTGAAGAGTCTGCACAGTCTGGTGCATCATATGTCGACTTCATGCGAATGCTTGAGGAGGATATGAAGCGTAACGGAGATCCTTGTAAGAAATGTGGAAAGGGAACACTTGTACCACTCTCAAAAGAAGGTAAGAAGATCAACAAGTGTGACAGTTGCGCAGACGAAACAGACGTACTATAAAAAAACACCCTCAGGAGAGGATGCTTTTTTACTATGTGCGAATATTATTTACTGCACTTTGCGCCTCCTACAAGCTTTTTAACTCCTGCAAGACCGACAAGTACGTATACAACATCTTCTGCGTATGGAACGCTTCCGAGTAGCATGTGGACTACGTTAAGATCAGAACCAATAAGGTTTCCAAGGCCTACAAGACCCCAGTTAATAGCTCCGATAAGAATAAGGTAACCACAGATTTTACAACAGTTCATGAGATGGTGGGAAAAGAATTAGATGCCAAATGGCAGATTTAATTAAGACTATAGCAGCATCTGTTACAGATGTACTCTTGCAGCAATCAAATATCATTGTAAGGTTAGTTTTTGAGAGATCGGTTGATGTGCAAAGTATCGAGTTCTGCTAGCATGCAAACATGACCAAAATAAAGACGGCTCAGTCGGGACCTGCAACAAAAAATGCATTGCGAAAGCTTGTCACAAAAAATGACGAACACTTTGCAAAGGCATATGCAATACTCAATGAGCAACAGAAAATTGCTGTAGATACAACGGATGGGCCTGTCATGGTGGTCGCCGGACCGGGGACAGGAAAGACACAGGTTTTAGCGCTTCGTACTGCCAATATATTACGGAGCACTCAGATGAAACCGGGGAATATTCTCTGTCTTACATTTAGCAAAAGCGGGGCGACTGCAATGAGAAATCGCTTGCGAGAGATCATCGGGCCCGATGCATATGGGGTAACAGTAAATACCATTCATGGCTTTTGTAATGACATTATCGTGTCCAACCCAACTGTTTTTGAGCAGTGGTCATCCATGGAACAAATTAGTGATGTAGAGCGCTTTAGAAGCTTGAACAAAATAATTGATCAACTACTTCCGGGGCTGGCTATTGTAAACGCAAAGTCACCATATATGAGAACGAAAGACATACTTGGTCGAATGTCTGAAATAAAGCGTGAGGGGGTGTCAGATCCAGCAGATCTGTATCGCATTGCAGATGAATATGCAGAGATCATGGCACATAAAAGTAAAGAGGGGACGAAGGTGCATAAAAGAAACCTTCTTGCTGCAGTAAAGTTCCGTGAACTCATCGATATTTATTGTAAGTATCAAGAAATGCTAAAGGCTACAGGACGATATGACTATGAAGATATGATCTTAAACGTTATCAAGGCGTTAAAAGAAGAGGATTGGCTTCTAGCATCGTTGCAGGAAAGGTACCAGTACATACTTGTCGATGAATTTCAGGATACCAATGGATCTCAGTACGAACTCATAGAACTTCTTAGTACAGACCCAACGGCAGACAGTAAGCCAAATATTTTTGTAGTAGGGGATGACGATCAGGCAATATATCGCTTTCAAGGTGCGAATCTTAAAAATATTCTCTCATTCAGAGAACGGTTTGCCAAAGCTCCAGTTATTACACTGACACAGAGCTACAGGTGTACTCAGCCAATACTGGATGCTGCAGAAAACTTGATATCACAAAACACAGAACGCCTTGTGGGAAAGATAGAAGGCATGGATAAGCACTTAGTTGCAGCAGCTCAGGAAGGAGGAACCCCGCCAGTACTCCTGGTAAGCGCAAGTGATATGAGTGAGCCATGGATGATTGCAGATCTAGTCGAAGAGCGAACCCGAGAGAGGGTAGATCCATCAGAGATTGCAGTACTGGTACAAACCAACAGAGAACTTTTAACATTGTACGATGTCTTTAAGGCACGCAGTATCCCATCCGTTCTATCTGGAAAGCTAGACTTACTGTCACATCCTCTTGTCAGTCAGGCGATTGCAATACTTCAAGCAATAGACACGCCAAAGGATAATATGGTTGCAAATGCACTATCGTGTGAATGTTTTGGCTGTCATCCCGCAGATCTTGCAGAAGTATTTGCAAAGGCACGTGAAGAAAAGGCGAGCATTGTCAATATTCTTCTAGGATTTGATAAGGAGGACAGTACTATTTCCCTGAGAAATCCAGAGAGAATCCTCTCAGCACGAGACTGCTTCTTGCAGCTGCAGCTTAATGCAGAGCGTCGAACAGTTATCGAAACACTTGAGCATTTATATAGGGATACTGGTCTTCTAGAAAACATGGAAAAAGGACACATGGACATCGTGGACTTCGCAGCAGCAACAGAGTTCTTTGACCGCGTAAAACAACGTGCATATGAACAGCCTCAGTTTGGTTTCAAAGAATTCCTCAATGACATAGAATATTATACAAACCCAGATTACGGCAGTCTTCGACTAACGTATGATCTTCCACACCTTACAGAGTCTGGAGTACAGCTTATGACTGCTCATAAGAGTAAAGGGCTAGAGTTCCACACAGTGATCATTTCCAACTTCAGAGAGGGGCACTGGGACAAAAGAAGAAATCCGCCATCGGTCGCAGTACCAGAAGACTTGATGTTTGGGTGGGAGAAAGACCAAAAGAGTTATGAAAAAAATCAAGATGAACGAAGGGTTGCATTTGTGGCTATGACTAGGGCTAAACGAGAATTAATATTTACATGCCCACACGAACTTACTTCAGGGGATAGTACAAAAACAGTCGCACCTTCGGGCTTCTTTGCAGAGTCGGGTGACCTTCCAGAAGAGCACAGAGAAGTAGAGCATCCAGAGCAAATGTCGACCCTGCTACAAGTACCACCAAGAGAGTTCGATGCAGAATTCGAAACATTCCTTCGGCGTCGCATAGAACATTTCTCCTTGTCGCCCACGTCGCTCAATCATTTTTTGGAAGATCCTCTCATGTTCTTGGAATTAGACTTGTTACAACGTCCCCAGGCAAAGCAGCCACACTTCGCTTATGGAAATGCTATTCACCACGTGATGGCAAAATGGGCAGATGGTGTGTCATCTGGCAGTCCGCTTTCTATGAAAGAAGGAGTGGACCTCTTCACCGAGCATCTTAATCAAAAAGAACTATTGACCAATAATGAACGTGATCGTCTCACACATTTGGGCATCAATACATTGACTCGGTATTTTGAAACATCACTCATACCACCATATCCAGTCATTCACAAAGTGGAGTTCGGTATTAATGCACGTATCGGAGACATCCCAATTAAAGGAAAAATCGACCGTATAGATTTAATGGAACCAAACTCGACATCTGCGATTATCATTGACTTTAAAACCGGAAAGCCAAAGACAGAAAAACAGATTGTTGACTACGGGTACTTTCGCCAGCTTGTATTTTACGGAGTACTTATTGAAGCAGGATACGGAATGCTTCAACCCAAGGAATACATCTTAGACTTTGTGGGAGAGTCAGAGCTTGACCCCATTCAGCGTCGATTCACGGTATCAGAACAGGATAAAATAGAGCTAAAACAGGTGATAGAAGCAGTCTGGACAAAGATACTTGCACTGGATTTCACACCAGTCTAAATTGGCTATAGTTAGCCATGATAAATAAGATCGGATCCAACCACAGGCTCGATTATCATCAAATATCCTTACACGAAGATTTTCGAACAAGTTCCCAAATGCTTGTTGATATAAGACAAGAGACAGTCGAAAGAATGAGGGTTGATAGTAACCTCGAGGAGCCAGAACGAACAAGGATTGCAGGGCGTGCTGAAGAGCTTATTCAAAGCTTGGAAGAGATTGCTCTTGAGGCAGCAGAATCTATTCATCTTATGTCCACGCCTGAGGGCGAAGTAGATGCATTGCAATCGACTGATTATCTTCAGCAGGAGCTAGTACGGACAGGTATATTAATAAGGCTCAAGGAATGGAAGAGTAGGCACGATTTACATGCTAAGCATATTAGTAGAGAGTCTGGTGGCAAAGTCGACACAGGATCAAGTGAAAAAAGTGTATATGAAATAATTGTCCGAAACCTTCGAGAGGACTTAAGTGGTTTATCAGAGGAGAGTGAATGCTTTCGTGCTCTTCTGATTATTAAGGAGATTCAGAATCGAAGAGGTGTAATGAGTCTGACTTTTTTAGCTACACCCGTAAGCTCCATACGAAACCTGACAGCAACTGTTGTATCTAGTGCAATCTTCTTCGGTGTCACGACAGGGGTTACACTGGGAGTTGCCTCAACGGGTATTCAGTATGCATCAAACGGCATAGATAAATGGACTATGTCACAAAAGCTGTCAGTTCCAGAGAAAAATGCACTAGATACTATATATGCATATGAAAAAAAGGACAGAGGCATGCTCATACTCCTTATGGCAAAGGCAGGTGTAAGCGGAAATATCGAAGATTTATTATCAGCTAGAGCAAGTGCATAAGATAATCTCGCAACTGTTGTACAGCCCTTCCTCTGTGGGAGAATTCATTCTTTTCATCGATACTCATGGCACTGTATACCTTATCGAAGCCTTCTGGGATAAAGCATGCAGAAATAGGGAGACCTGGTAGGTAGTCTGCCTCAAGCTCTGGGGTAATGGTGCCTTCGCATGTGCCTTCAAAGATATGATGATCTCCACTAGGATCTATATAGGCAAGGTTACACACAAATCGAGCCTTCTTGTTTTGCTCTGCCTGCATGCGTTCTAAGAAGTATGATATCCATTCTTCATCCGAAGCCTGGGCACCTGCGCCCCAGCGCCTAGTGTAGACGCCAAGCTCGTTTTGTATGGCTTCAACAATGATACCAGAGTCATCTGCTATTGTGGGAATTGATCCTCCATGCTCGAAGAAGTGCTTCGCTTTGAGCAGTGCGTTCTCTGCATAGGTTGTACCGGTTTCTTCAGGCTCTATTGTTATTTGTAAGTCTGCAGGAGAAAGAAGCTCTAGGTCAAGGTCTCCAAGTACTTCAGATATTTCTATATGTTTTCCCGGATTATTGGTGCCAACGAGAACTTTCATTATTGCGCGATTTTATCAATATAGACTTCGCGTGCTTTGGCTCCATTACTTGGTCCAATCAAGTTTTTCTCTTCCATGATATCAAGAAGCCGAGCAGCTCGTGCGTAACCAACTTTAAGATGCCTCTGTAGCAAGCTTGCAGAAGCTTTGTTCGTCTCTTGTATAACTCGTACAGCGTCAAAGAAGAGGTCGTCTCCACCATTGTCATCAGCATCAAGATCGATGTAACTTCCGTTACTTTCCTCGGTGCCATCTTCATTTTCTCCGATATCAATCTGTTCAGTTACTTTTCCACCACCTGCAATCTTCAGAGAATTAATCACACGTTCAACTTCCTTTCCAGATGTAAGAATTCCCTGCATACGCCTAGGATTTGAGGTATCGGCATTCATGAAGAGCATATCTCCTCGTCCGAGAAGATCTTCAGACCCAATAGAATCGAGGATCGTACGAGAATCCACAGCAGATACCGTTCTAAATGCAATACGTGTCGGGATGTTCGCTTTAATAAGACCGGTAATAACATCCACACTCGGACGTTGCGTTGCAATGATCAAATGCATACCAGTAGCTCTAGCCATCTGCGCAATACGCGCGACCATTGTCTCTGTGTCACGTCTGTACTGGCGCATCATAAGGTCTGCAAGTTCATCGATAACAATGACAATACGTGGAAGAACACCTTCTTCTTCCATTTGTTTCTCATTAAACTCATCGAGGTTTCGTACCTTTGCCTCGGAGAAGCGATGAAGTCGTCGTCCCATCTCTGCAACAGCCCAACGCAAAGCCTGTAGTGCTCTTTCTGCTTCGGTGATAACAGGGGTAAGCAGGTGAGGAATACCGTCGTATGGCATAAGCTCAACACGCTTTGGGTCGATGAGAATCAGCTTTAGTTCGTGCGGTGCATTTTGATAGAGTAGTGAAATAAGGAACGAGTTCATACAGACAGACTTACCAGCACCTGTTGCTCCTGCAATGAGGAGGTGAGGCATCTCATCAAGAGCCACCACCACTGCTTGGCCAGAAACGTCTCTTCCGAGTGGGAGTGTCAGTGGTGAAGTACTTTCGGTAAATTCTGGACTCTCAAGCATTTCTCGCAAGTGCACAGTGGTCCGTTCACTGTTTGGCATTTCGATTCCAACAAGAGCTTTTCCAGGAATAGGTGCCTCAATACGAAGGCTAGGAGCTGAAAGAGCCAGGGTAAGGTCGTCTTTCAGTGCGGCAATCTTACTCAGTTTCACTCCTTCAGATGGCTTCAGGGTAAACTGTGTCACAGTTGGTCCTGGGTGAGCATCGCGCATTGTGACTCTAATATCGAACTCTTCCAACTTTTCCTCAATAAGCTTTGCCTGCATCTTTAGTTCTTCATCATTTACTTTAAGCTCACTCTGGGAGGTATCAAGTAGGTCATATCCTGGGAATGTCCATTCTTCGAAACGCGTATCTTTCATTTGCAGTACATCTTCAATAGTTTTTCCAATAACTTTTTTTGTTCTAGCCTTTATACTGCTTTGTGCAAAAACAGGTCGAACAATGTTTAATTCTGGAGCTTCACCATCTTCTTCGACAAGATCGTCATCTTCCTCATCCTCCTCTTCCTCATCCTCCTCTTCCTCATCTTCGTATTCATATTCCTCTTTGGGAGCCTTGCGTCGCTTTTTTTTCTGTGGAGGGAAAAGGAAAGATTTTAGTGATTCAACGATTCCACCAAAGTCTGGCTCGAAAGAGATAAATAGCCCACTCACAAACAGTGCACCCAGAACAGTGTATCCCACAGACCGACTCGCAAATACAAGGAACGGTAAACTCATCATAAAGCCGATAGCCCCTGCAAGTTCATCACGCTGACTTGCAATGTCTTCAAGTGGGGCACCGATATGCACTATACCAAGAAAAGAAAGAAGGCAGAGGACAAGTCCAACAGACCTTTTCATTTCAAAGGCAGTCTCACGGGTGAACCAGTGAAGGAGTCCAGAGCCTATAAGGAATGATGGAAATATCATGCTCCATGAGCCAAAGAAGAATGCCATTGCTGTATTCATGCTCTGGCCAATCATTCCTGCATCCTGCTTCAAGACGAGGAGTAGCAAGATACCGGCAGCCATTTGGGCTGTCCCAGAGATGAGCCGCTCAGTTTCTGGTGCAAGGTGTAGGGAGCTCTTCTTTGCTCTCTTACGCCTACGCCGTGTTCTGCGTCTTCTTCTTTTAACCATATATTAAGAGTATACCAGATACTTGAGTAATTGGAATGTCAGAGTTTCCCTCTAGGTGTAGCTAATACCATCTTTTCATTAAGGTAAAACTGTACTTCTGATATACTGCACACATGAAAATTATGATATTTGGATCAAAGGGCTTTATGGGGCAGTATTTTCTGTCTGCATTTCCAGATGCTATTTGTCCATCGGTCGATATTGCAGATGCTCCGAAAGTTGCAGAAGTTTTGGATGCCGAGAAGCCAGATGTCGTGATTAACGCTGCAGGAAAGACTGGTCGTCCGAATGTTGACTGGTGTGAGGATCATAAGATAGAAACCATTCATAGCAATGTACTCGGACCTCTTGTTCTTCTAGAGGAATGTGACAAGCGAAATATTTATATGGTGCACATTGGAACAGGGTGTGTGTATTCAGGAGGACCAGAGACAATGTATAGCGAAACAGATGCTCCGAACTTCTTTGGAAGTTTTTATAGTAGAAGCAAAGGGCATATCGACCAATTGCTTAATGACTTCCCAGTATTAAACATTCGTTTGCGTATGCCTTTTGATGGTACTAACTCAGAGAGAAGCTTGATCAACAAGTTAAAGAAGTATGAAAGAGTCATCGATACTGATAACTCTATGACGTACATTCCAGACTTGCTAGCTGCCACGAAGACACTTATAGAAAAGAAGGCAACTGGGCCATATAATGTTATAAATCCAGGTTCTATGAATCCATATAGGATTATGGAGCTATACACAGAGATTGTTGATCCGAGCCATACATTTGAAAAACTAGAGCTCGAAGACCTTTCAGAAGTTGCAACAGCTGGACGCAGTAATTGTGTCCTCGATGGCAAGAAACTAGAGGATGAGGGCATTTCTATGCGACCGGTTGAGGATGCTGTTCGGGAAGCACTCGAGAAGCTTAAAAATTCATAACTAGAAATTGCTTGAGATAGAAGGATTCTTCTCTACAATATGTTCAACGTGGGTCGGTACCGAAGTGGTCAAACGGGTCTGGCTGTAAACCAGATGTCTCTGACTTCGCTGGTTCGAGTCCAGCCCGGCCCACCATATATAATCTGTGATATAGTACGTCCACTATGGATTACGATGTCGTTATTGCTGGCGCTGGACCTGTTGGACTCTGTCTTGGGCTCCGTCTAGCACGCGAAGGAAAGAGGGTTCTTATTTTGGAGAAGAATGCGACAACACATGAACATTCTCGTGCGCCAGGTATTTGGTGTAAGACACAAGATATTTTGGAAAGCCTCGGTGTTATGGAAGAATTTGAAAAGCAATCTATCACCATGAACGCATTACAGATGCATGATGTTGATAGCGATCGTATTATTTTAAGGGTCCCACTTGATGACATTAAGCATTTGACAGGGTATCCGAGAATTATGGTTATCCCACAGTCACGAACAGAAAGGATTCTTGCAAAGGCTGTAGGGCAAACAGAGGGTGCTGACCTGAAGTTCTCTTCCGAGATAACAGGGTTTACGCAAGATAAGGCATCAGTCACTGTGGAGTGGAGTGAAAATGGGAAGACACAGAGTGCTACAGCCGAGTACCTAATAGGCTGTGACGGAGCACATAGCACAGTTCGCGAAATTCTTGGTTTCCATCTGGAGGGTGAAACCTATGGCATGGAGATTGCACTTGCAGATATACGACTAAAAGATGAGCGCACAGGTCCAATGATTTCTACAGATGGTGTTATCGTTCTTGCAATAAAGATCGAAGCTGATCTTTGGCGGATGATTTTGATCCATGCACGAAAAGAAGAAATGTCTCTTGAGGAGCGCATTGTAAAAGCAGCAGGTCAGTTGTTTCCTGGAAAGAGTTATGAAGATGTGTGGAGTAGTGAGTTCAGAATTCACAATCGCATTAGCTCGGACTTTGTTGAGGGACGAGTAGCCCTTGCGGGAGATGCAGCCCACCTTAATAGCCCTGTGGGAGGGCAGGGGATGAACGCAGGAATTCAAGATACAGAAGTTCTCGGAAATATTCTTTTATCAGCACTCGATGAAAACAAGCCATCACACCTGGAGGTGTACAGTCACTATAGAAAGGCAGCAGTAAAGGGCGGCGTAAACCGGTTTACCGATATCCTGACAAACGTTCTTTTTGTCTGGAAGGGGAGAATCCTAAAGCTCGTCATGCGAACATGGAATATCATGCTACGTGTTCCGTTTATTCGAAAACGATTCGTGAGAAAGATTACAATGCTGTCTTAGGATAATATATATCTATAACATAAATACAAATTGAAAAAAGTATACGCACTCTTAGAGCGATTTGGCTCCGTTTGGCAATATTCCTCAAAAATTGCTACCCATTTGGTAAAAAGGCGAGTATAGTGCCCCGGATGAAAAACGATAACGACGCACAACCAGCTGAGCCCTCTGGCTTTCAGGAGATGGGTATCAGCGAAGACCTCTTAAAGATCCTCAATGCACGAGGCATAACGAAACCGACCCCAATTCAGCATCAGGCTATTCCCGTGGCACTTCAAGGGAAAGATCTCATTGGTGTAGCGCAAACTGGTACAGGAAAGACCTTCGCATTTGGACTACCACTTATTCAGCACCTAGCTGCAGGAAAGAAAAGAGCACTTATCGTGCTTCCTACACGAGAACTTGCATACCAAGTAGACGATGCCTTAAGGCCATTTGCTAATGCCGTTGGTATCAAGACTGCTGTCTTTGTTGGAGGATCACCAATGTACCTTCAGAAAAAGGCATTAAAGACGAACCCACGAATTTTGGTAACTACTCCTGGTCGACTTAATGACCACTTGGACCAAAGGACGGTAACGCTTAAGGAGGTTGAAATATTGGTTTTGGATGAAGCTGACCGAATGCTGGATATGGGTTTCAAGCCTCAAATTAACAAGATACTAAGTCAGATCCCACGTGAGCGTCAGACGTTGCTCTTTTCAGCAACAATGCCACAAGGAATTGTAAAACTTGCAACAGCAGAGATGGATATGCCACTGCGCATCGAGGTAGCGCAGGAAGGAACAACAGCAACAAATGTGGAGCAAGAGCTTATTATCGTAAAACAGCACGATAAGTTACAACTATTAATATCACTACTAAAGGAGCATCAGGGAAAAATTATCGTTTTCTCTCGTACAAAGCATGGTACAAAGAAGATTACAAAAGTACTGAACGATGAAAGGTTCAAAGCCGCAGAGATCCATGGAAATAGAACATTGGGACAGAGAAGAGCTGCTCTTGCAGGCTTTAAGACAGGTGCAAGCAGAGTGCTCGTTGCAACAGACGTTGCATCTCGTGGTATCGATGTTTCAGATATTGCGGTAGTTATTAACTACGACCTTCCAGATGACGCAGCAGATTACGTTCACCGTATTGGACGTACGGCACGTGCTGGAAAAGAGGGTAAGGCTATTTCTTTCGCAACACCAACTCAAGCAGGTCATATTCGTGATATAGAGAGGCTAATCCGTACACCTATTCCACGAAAGGCACATGCTTCTCTTCCAACAGTTTCAATGGAAAGAGGGGGCGGAGGAGGTGGACGACCACCACGACGAGGAAGTGGAGGAGGAAGAAGCTCTGGCGGGTATTCATCAGGACGAAGTTCTGGAGGTTCATCTGGTGGACGAAGTTTCAGTAGTAGGAAACCGAAACCAAGCAGCGGAGGAAATAGGCGTCGTCGTTAATAAATTTTCGATTTCATAATCTGTCGACTATGTTCATTTAATGATAGATCGTGTAAGACATTCAGAAAAGAATAGAAACCAAGACCTTCTCGATGACTTCGATACTCTTAAAGATAAGTGGTATGATATGTTCCCAGAGCCTTTTGGGGCAATTGAGCAGTCGGAGAACTCAAGTCAGTGGTTATTTGATAGAAGTCAGAGTAGGGTAAATGGAGGTTCATCCTATAATTAACCCACTTCTCTATGATAGACTTTTCAAGTATTAACTTCATTGCTGTTCTCATGGCATCTATTGCATCTATGGCAATTGGTTTTGTCTGGTATAACCCAAAGGCATTTGGTAGTGCGTGGATGAAATGTATTGGCATGACCGAAGCAGATCAAAACAAAGAAGATATGAAGAAGTCGGTGGGAATAGGATTCATTGCTACTGTTATTAGTATGACATTTATTGCTCTTATATTAGAGATTATTGGTACATCTACTATAACTGAAGCAGCAACCGTTGCTGTTGTTCTATGGGTAGCAACAGCGCTTCCAGGGGCATTACATGGCGTTGCGTGGGAGAAGCATCCTATGCATCTTGTGTACATTAATACCGGTAATGCGCTGGTGACATATATCGTTGGTGCTGTCATCTTGCAATGGTGGCCTGCATAACTTACACTTTCGCTCCTACTTTCTACTTATGATGACTATGTCACCAAAACTTCTTATTCCACTATTTGCTCTCGCAATTTTACTTTCCGCATGTACAACGTCAGTTGTAACTAATGAGGATCGAGAATTACCAATGCCAACTGAGTTAGAAGGTCTTAGAGATTCAAGGTCAACATTTACAGGAACATTAAATGAAGTTCTTTCAGACAGCTTGTTTGCATTTGTTGGATCAAAAGGAGATATCATCTCACATGAATGTAAGTTTAATGAATTTACAACAGAGGTCGTATTTGACAATGGTATGCCAGTGTCACTAACAGCATCTATCGCTATTAATAGCCTCGAGACTGATACAGGAAAACTGACAGCACACCTATTAACAGATGATTTCTTCTCAGCAGAAACATACGAGACGGCAACTTTCGAGTCTACGTCTATTGTGATGAATAAAGGAGAAGACTTCACAGTTACAGGTACTCTTACTATAAAAGATGTGAGTAATGAGGAGGTTATTACAATGGTCATCAACGAAGAATACGTTCAGGCAAGTCATACAATAGATAGAACAGCATATTCTATTGGCGGACCTACAGAAGGCCTAAAGGCTGTAAATGCAGCGATTCCACTAGAGATCAAAGTAGAGCTTCAGTAATTACTGATTTCCCAATTGGCTTAAAGCAGATGTGGCCCTGGTATTGCCTGGGTCATGTTTGAGTACTTCAGTAAATTGCTCGATAGCCATACCGATCTTATTTCGATCTGCATAGGCAATACCAAGGTTAATGCGAGCGGCGACGAATCTTGGTTCTAGGTCTACTGCTTTTTCTAGGCTCTCTAGGCTCTCTCTATTTCTACCTACCTTCTTATAAGCAGAAGAAAGGTTGAAGTGCACCTGTGGAAAGAAGGGGTTAATCTGAAGTCCCTTTTCAAGTATGGCAATTGCATCATCTATCTGTCCTGCTTGTATATATAAAGACCCTAGGTTTACATATGGGGTGACCAGAAGAGGGTTCGCTTCAATTGCCTGTTCATAGTATTGCCGCGCCATAGAACCATTTCCAACTTGCATGAGCATAAGACCTTTACCCTGTAATGCAAGAGCGTTTTTAGGGTTTAGGCGAAGTGCTTCATCGTAGTGGTTTCGAGCAGCATGAATATCGCCTTGTTCCCTTCGTGCAGAACCAAGATTGGCAAGGATCTTACTTTCCCCCTCTTTAATATCCGATGTGGTTCGGCTGTGTTCCCAGCTCAGAGCTAGAGATGTTTCATAGTGCTCGATTGCCTTATCTGTTTCACCTGTGCTTCTTAGATGGTTTCCAATGTTGTTATAGGCAATGGCAGAATTTGGGTAGGTATCGATAGCATTCTGGAAAAGAGTTGCCGAGTTGGTCCAGGTAAGAGATTGCATATTACAACCAATTCCAAGTCCTATAAGTACTGCAATAGACCCATAGTTTACAAAATTGTTTTGGCGAATGTAGGATCCGACTATAAACAACAGTCCAATCATTCCGGCATATGCATATCTGTCTGACGCAAAGTAGATGAAGTCCCCCTTAGAGAAGTTCAGTACACTTGGTGACACACAGAGGGTAAACCATGCAAGTCCGAAGAAGATCGCCTTTGTACTTTTAAGCGAATATATTCCAATGCCAATAATGGCAATCATAACAACCAGAGGTAGTAGAAGTGTTGGGTTTGTAAGGCTGACGTCACTCGTAAATGGATAGAGGACAGAGAGGTGAGTCGGAACAAAAAACTTTTCTATATAGAAGATGAAACTCTTCGTTGGAATAAGTATCTTCTCAAGAAGGGTTGAGCTTCCAAGAACACCTGTTTTCCCAAACACAGCAATGACTGCAAAAATACCCGAAAGTACAAAGTAGGGGATTTTCTCTTTCATCATATTCTTTGTCATATTCCGAGCCTCTTTCCAGTCGATAAGAAGAAGAAGTACAGGAAGTCCAATAACAGTGACTTTCGCAAGAAGCCCTAGTGCAAAGGCAGAAATAGACACGTAGTAGTGGCAGCGTTGGCTGGTACGCCTATAGGAAATGTAGCTAAGAACAGATGCAAGAAGCCATGCAATAGACAGAAGGTCTTTACGGGCACTAGCCCAGACAACAGCTTCGGTGTTAAGCGGATGCAGTGCAAAGACGAGCCCGAGGAATAGTGCAATCCATCTCTTGTGCATCATGGTGGCAAGAAGCCATGTTATAAGAAGGCTATTGACCAGGTGCAATGCGAGATTGTGAAAGTGGTACACAGAAGGATTGATACCTCCAATCATGTAGTCCAGTTGATAGCTTATTAGGGTCAGTGGAATGTAGAGTTCAGGGTCGTACGTCGTAAAGACGGTATAGAGGTTTTTTAGTGTTATTCCTCTGATTGCAGGGTTCTCGTAGATAAGCATGCCGTCATCCCATCGTACAAACCCAAAAGAAAGCGAAGGCCCGTAGACAATCAGGAGTATAAAAAAGAAGAGTCCAACGATGCTGAGCAGCACGGATCTCTTTGGAAGAATGTCTAATGGGGAGGCAAAATTCATGCCTAGATACTACATTGCGATGTCCGCAATGTCTCGTAGAAGTACACCAATACCATAGGCAACAAATGCGCCAAGTGCCCCAACAGTAACAATTTCGATAGGCCCACGGAAGATGCGTTCTTTTGTCACGATGCTTCTTGTAAGCCCGAGTATCGCTAGTGCTCCGAAAGTTGACCAAATGGCAATGGTAAAGCGGCTATCTGCTTCTAGACGAAGTAGGTATGGAAGGAGTGGAATAGAACCAAATACCAAAAAGCTAGAAAACGTCATTAGTCCATGCACAACAGGGTGCCCTCCCGAGTCGCGTATCATTCCATGCTCTTCAGCCATCATGACATCTGCCCAGACGTCTTTATCACTGGTGATAATATCGACAACACTATCCAAGTCTTTCCCCGTAAACCCTTTTCTTTCGTACGCCTCACGTACTTCTTCTTTTTCGATCTCTGGAATTTCCTCTATTTCATCCATCTCTTCTTTTCTAAGTTTTTCAAAATGGTCCATCTCAGACTTAATAGCAAGGTACGATCCTGTTCCCATAGAAGTGCCATCGGCTACGAGGTTTGCAAGTCCAAGAATAATAACGACGTAGTGCGGTAGGTCTGCTCCAACTGTTCCTGCAACGACCGCAAATGTCGTTACAATTCCATCGTTACCGCCATAAACAATATCTTGAATAAATGGACCAAGTTTAGAACCATGGCGTTCTTCAAGCTTATGTTCTTCAAGCCGCTGCTTTATAGTCTCATCAGTAGTCATTTTATGTAGTGTACACTGAAAGCGCTTTTTCGCAATCTCTCATCTAGGTAGTGCTGATGTACAATATTAATCATGTTGAAGCCAAAGATTATTGTAGCTTTCATTGCAGGCATGATTGCAGTGTTTTCCGGTAGTGTTGTTGCACAGCAGTTTGGAGGACTTCTTTTTCCAGACGTAGTGCCAAATGATTATTTTTATGATTCAGTTAATCGATTCGCAAAGAAAGGAACTATCACAGGGTATGACTCTGGTCGGTTCGGTCCACACGACTATGTAACGCGCGGTCAGGTTGCAGTTATTTTAGATAGATACGACCAGCAGACAATAAGCTTGATGCGAAACCAGATAGCGCAGATTAGAGGGCAATTGGGTCTTGGTGCATGTGGTGATGGGTCTATTCAGGTTGGCGAAGAGTGTGATGATGGTAATTCATTAAATGGAGATGGTTGCACGGTTGACTGCCAAGAAGAGATTCACTGTAGTGGTGGATACAAGATAGGGGACAGGTATCCAGCACCAGACGGGTGTAATATCTGCTCTTGTACAGAAGCTGGTATTGCATGTACCGAGAGAGCGTGTACGCAAAAGAAATGCTTCTCTAGTGCTGAATGTATTCAAAGCGAAGTGTGCTCTGTTGAACAAGGTGATTGTAGATATCCTTGTCCAAAGGGTGCTGTATGTATTCAGGCATGTGCAGGAGTATGTATTCCGCGCGCAGCCACAACAATTTGTGGTAATGGCACATGTGAAGATGGTGAAACAGCATTCCCAGATAGAACAGGGGCAAGTCTATATTGTCCGCAAGATTGTGATCTTGGAGGACCAGTATGTGGAGATGCAATTTGTGCAGCTGGGGAAAGCGATGAATACAGAATTGGGGACAATGGTCCTGAATTATTGCGTCGTGGAACATGCCCAGAAGACTGCGAAGGTGGCTTAACCTCATGTGAGCAAAAGAAGAAAAGTATAGACGTTCTGTTTGATAGGAATGTGAAATGCGAAGAGGATTCAGACTGTACGGTATTTACACGCGGATGCAGTCCATACCTCACGTGTGGGAAGGCAGTACAGAAAGATCAGATCATCATGGTTACGTCAGAGGTGCTGAAGTACGCAGATGAATGTGCTACAGAAGAACCGACACTCTGTGCTAGTTGTTTACCAAGCAGTGCCCAGTGTATAAATAACGTCTGTACTGTTGTACAGGGAGATCTTTAAAACTGGTATGTCTTATTAAAACAATGCTTTGTGGCAAACCACAACGCTGCAATACTTCCGAGTACGATAAATACAATACCTCCTGCTCCTGTTTCTGGTTGTCGAGTTGGTCCACTATTAGAGAAAGATGTTGGGGCTGGTGCAGTATTTGGAGCATCTCCAAACGCAGATTCAATAGGATTCCCATCACCGTCAAACGGATGAATACGTACACTATCTGCTGTGTATGGGTTCTGTGGAATGTTTGAACCTGATGGTGCAGCTACTGGCGTTGGCGCAGGTGTATCGAAAGGAGATGATGGTGGTGGAGTTGTTGTATTTACATCGTTTCCTCCCTGTGGGACATTGCCAAAGACATCATTATCCAAAAGAGATGTAATATCTTGGAAGTCATCAGCAGCAGTTGTCGTGATGATAATCACTCCTTGGATGTCTGAAGAGGTTGCAGACGTGTAGTTATACGATCCTGCTGGCATATCCAGAGTGATCGTAAAGTTGTCACTTTCTCCTTGGAAGAGTGTTTTTGTCTGAAGACAGTACCCTGTATCACTACAGAGCTCTTGGGACTCTAAGATATGTGGAATTGCCTGATTGTTTGTCCACGTGATTGTTTGTCCATGTTCTACTTCCAGGGTGACTGGTGAAAGGCCATCTGCTGTGATTACGACATTTTTCTGTTGATCTCCACTAGACACTTGTCCAGTAAGAGATTCTACTCCCTGGAAAAATATGTATCCAAT
>JABJGX010000012.1 GCA_018662075.1 Candidatus Peregrinibacteria bacterium
GAACCAAACGACGAACCTCACCTGTAACAACTTTGTTCATCATGTCTGATGCATTTGCGTAAAGCTCTGTAAGTTCTTCGTTGTCATCAGCAGATCCATACTTCTCTTCAAGGACTGCTGCTGCACCCTCTGCAAGCTCTCCGAAGAATGCTCTTCGTGCAAGTTTGTCCATAGGACTAAGGATTGCTTTGTTGATCTCTGCGAGTGCACTACCCTTTAGTACCTCAAGCGCTTCTGCATGCTCGAAAGCTGCAGGTGCTTCCCACTTTTCAGCACCAACTTCTTTTTGAATCTTTGCAAACGCTACCGCAATCTTCTGCGCTGCAACCTGTCCAAACTGAATAGCTTCAAGCATCTTCTCTTCTGGAACCTGGTTCGCGGCTGCATCGATCATAATCACACGATCCTGTGTTGCAGTAACGATCATATCCAGCTCACACTTGCTGCGGTCTTCATGTGTTGGGTTTAGTACCAACACGCCATCGAGCATTCCGACACGTACTGTTCCGACAGGTCCATCTGCAGGACAATCAGAAAGAGCAACAGCCAAAGATGCTGCATTTGCAGACACCATATCGTGCTCGTTTATAAAGTCGTAACTAAGAACTGTACAGAAAACCTGGATGTCATTATGGATCGTCTTCGCAAACATTGGACGAAGTCCACGGTCGATAACACGTGCAGTAAGAACAAAGAGATCGGCTGGGCGACCTTCACGCTTACGGAAACGGCTACCTGCTACTTTACCAGCAGCATAGAATTTCTCCTGATACACAATCTGGAGAGGAAGAAAACCAACGCCTGGTCGTGCCTTACGACTAGTCGTACAGTTACTCATACAAACTGTATCGCCCAACTGGCCGATAACTGTTGCGTTTGCTTGCGCTGCAAGCATGCCCGTCTTGAAGACGAACTTTTGATCACCGACATCTACGGTGAATTCCTTATTTGGAGCGATAGCACTATCGCCCTTTTTACCAATACCTAACATAGTATTTATGAGAAAAAGATAGAATTATCTCTTTCCTCCAACGCTTTCAATTACTGTTTTGGATTCACATAGCAAGCCTCCACGTGGAGGATTCTTACGTAAACCCAGCAAAGAAAATTTGGCGACGGAAGGAAAGAACTGCGCGTAGTATACGCTGATTCGATCGTGATAAAAGCCTATTTCTTAAGCTTATTCGCTTCGATTACTGCCTGGTATTCCTTTGGAAGGTTCATTTTTAGGTAATTAAGAAGCTTACGACGACGTGCAACTTTACCGAGAAGTCCTTTACGTGCAGAGAAATCGCCTTTGTGCTCTTGGAGGTGTGTAGTAAGTAGAGCAATTTCCTTTGAAAGGATAGCGACCTGTACGTTCGGAGAACCAGTATCCTTCTTGTGCATCTGGTGCTTTGTAATAAGTTTCTTCTTAGGTGTTCGGGCGATAGACATAGAATTGTATAGTTACAAACAAAAGAGAGTTGAGCCGCGCCAGCTAGGGCAATAGCGCCAAAGCGAGCGAGAACAGACTTATTATAAGAAAAAGAGGATTCAACGCAAGTATTTACAGTAGATTCGTGTTTTTAGGCCTTTGTGAGCATTATAACTCACCGCATGATACAATGCCGTTTACTATGATTGAAACACTCCTCGGACTCGCACTACTCGGAATTGGCTTTATTGGCTTTATGCAGTGGAAAACACAAACTGACGGAGATCCCCGTTTAAAGGCAGAAGTGGAGCGAAAAAACCAAGAAGTAGGAGAGCTGAAAAGCCAACTTATAGAGTCAAAGTCTGAAAAAGATAAGCTTTCTGGCCAAGGAAAAGAGTTATATGACCGATACAAGAGCCTGGAATCCGACCTAAAAGTTGCAATGAAGGAAAGAGACGGTGCCACAGCACGGAATACCAAGTACGAAACAAAGGACGAGCAGAAGCAACAGAAGCATGAAGATATGGTGACAAAGCTCGAAGAAGCAAAGGTAACACTCGAAGACGAAAGAATGCGTATTCGTAGAGAAGATGAAGAGCGACAGCAAAAAGCACTTGAAGAGCGGGACCGCATGTGGGCAGAACATGAGATCACTGTAAATGCGTTGCTTGGAGACCTGGTAAAGAAGCCTCAGTACAGTTTCACTGGTTACGACAACACAAACCTACCAGAAGGTTTTGATGGTAGCCTGAAGCCAGACTTCATGATTGGCTTTCTGGAACAGTACGTTATCTTCGATGCCAAAGTGTCACGCTCACAAGACCTACAGAACTACATTGCAGACGCAGTGAAGAAGACTGCAAAGAAAGTAAAAGGAAACGAGGCGATCTACTCAACAGTATTTTTGGTCGTTCCAACAGATGCAGTCGCAACATTAAAGAAGCTATCGTTCTATGAGGAAGGCTTTACCTTCTATGTAGTATCACCTGAGAGCTTGGAGCCTATTCTTGCATCACTTAAAAGGATTGAGACATATGAGTTCGCACAAGAGATGGACCCCCAGGAGCGTGAAAACATTATCGACATGATCGCGCAGTTCGACTTCCATATCTCTACACGTAACGCCGTTGACTTCCACCTACTCGAACATGGAATAGAGACACTCAATAAATTACGTGGAACAGATTCTGACTTTGCAAAAGAGGTCATGATCAAGAGGCAAAAGATTCGTAACGTAAACCTAAACACTGCAGACGTTAAGTTAATGACTTCTGATCCAGCAGTTGTGCATCAAAAATTAGTCGAACTGACAGATCCGAAAGCAAAGTTGGCAGAGGAGGATAGAAAACTTGCGTAAGGTTCGCTACAATCACTGTCCTATGTCGACAAAGCAAGAGATGATCACCGCAAACTTAAACGACCCACAGAAGGCAGCAGTGCTTCATGGAGACGGTCCTCTTCTAATCTTAGCTGGTGCTGGTAGTGGAAAGACCAAAGCACTCACCCACCGTATCGCAAAGCTTATTGCCGATGGTGTGAAGCCTTGGCAGATATTATCTGTTACTTTTACGAATAAAGCGGCAACCGAAATGAAACAACGCATAGAAAATCTACTTGAGATCACTGAAGGAAATGGGTTACATAATCAATGGGAAACAACCACAGGTAAGCTCCCAACCATGGGAACGTTTCACAGTATCTGTGCTCGTATTCTCAGGCGGGACATCGACAAAATAGGCCGAGACCGTAGTTACGTTATTTACGATATGGACGACCAGCAGCGCCTGATGAAAATGATCCTCAAAGAAATGGGAATAGACGATGAAGAGCTCAAGCCAAAAGCTGC
>JABJGX010000011.1 GCA_018662075.1 Candidatus Peregrinibacteria bacterium
ATCAATAACCTCTTTCGCTGCCTGCATAGGTGCACGACGCAACGATTCGAGAGTACTGTCTGCAAGCCGAGCGTTTTTATTTGGTAGAGGTGCCATAAATGAAATGTGTGTATGTATATATTTTTATCTCTTTGCTTTTCCCGTGATAGCGCCAATAGCGTATCGAATAGGTGCTGCGATCGTATGATGTGTAATCTTCCCAAGAGGTCGTGCTGCCTTAGCAGCTTCCTCAGAAAGATCTGCCGTTCCATGAAGGACAAAATCGAACGCTCGTGCAAAGCGAGAACGCTCTGCCTCTACAGAGTTTTGCTGAGGATTCGAGAACCCTTCAGTAGTAATCGGCCGTTCAGAATGGTTTGGATTTGCCATATCTATACAGTTTCAAAAGTAAGATCGACGTCTTCTCCTGCTGCATTCTGCAATGTAATTTTTGCAGTAGCAGGAACAACTTGACGCCTCACGATGTCGAGTACAGTTTCTGATGGAACTTTTCCTTTTAGCTGTCCTCCAGAGTAGTTCACGACAATATCCATTTCTTTGGTATCTCGAATAACAGATTGTTTGATTCTAAGGTCCAAAAGACCTTCTGCCTTCAGCTTGTACGACTTTGACGTACCATCCTCGAAAGAAGATGTGAATCCTGCAGGTGACTTCTTTGCACTAAGAACATTTCCATCAATCTTTACGGGAGCACTTTCATTAAGAAGATCTCCATGTGTAAGGAAAGTTTCAGGTGTAGCTTCAGCCTTCTCTGCAGGCTTCTTAGCTTCTACATCAGAGAAGTCTGCACCATTAGCGACAGCTGTAAGCAATGCGAAGTCTACAGTTGCACTTCCTTCTATACCCTGATCCTTCAACGCCTTACGTGCATTTTCAGATACACGCAAGAAGAACGTTTCCAATGGAACTTTAGAGAACTTTTGCTTATGAACAGCCATCAAGCTCTTCATATTAGACTTACCTTTCTCGGTAACACCTTCAAAACCATGAACCTTCATAGCCTCTGCGAGCTGAGCTCTATCTGCACCAATAAATGCAGAAATAGTATCGAGCATCTTTGTATTCTTAAAGATTCCCAATTCCTTTATCTGTGAAATAAGTGAACCTGCCATAAATGCGAGCTTGTTTCTAAATTCACCCAATTTCTTCACCATTCCCTTCAGGTCGAGCTTACTAAAGAATCGTGCAGCAATAGTTTCATTTTTCACATCAGTCACCTCTCCAGGCACTACCTCGTTTGGCGGTACTTCATTTCTAGGACTGCCTGCACCATCAATTTGTTTCTCCAGGTTTTCCGCCTTCAAGTCATCTAAATCAGCTGATGTCTCAGTTGTACTATCTGTACGCTCTTTTTTCTCTTCCATTGATTCAGTATTTTCAGGAGCATTATTAGTAGGCTCCTCAGCAGGTTCTATCTTATCATTTAAGCGCTCAGGATTTTGTGGTGGTAGCCTTTCTGTCATATGTGTTTGAGTAAATATTTCTAACTATTATAGCACAAATAAGGCCTTTGGCACAATTGATGTCTACAGAGCTAAAACATGGTATCCTTTATATGAATTTAGCTCATTCCCCCCTTACTTTATGAATATCCAGCACTTCGAAAAAGGATTTCACTACAGCGATAAGGAATTGATAAAAATCGCTAAGAAAATAGGAAAATTGGCTACGTACTGCAAAAAGATCAAAGATGACGGTTCGTTTATCCGCATAGATGCAGAGCACAGGGAAACCGAAAAGAAAGAGGATGCCATGAAAGTAGCGATGACGATAAAGCTTCCAAATAAGGTTCTGCGTGCAGAATCTCGTAAGACAGACTCTATGGAAGCTGTCGATCGTTGTGTTGCAAAGCTAAAATCACAAGTACTCAAGTATAAAGAGACTCATTCATCGCATAAACGTTAGACTTCTTCTTCCCTTCTTATGAAACGCTCCATCCCAGCAGCACTTCTCTTTCTTGCAATACCACTTACGGTATTCGCACAAGAGGTTCCAAGTATCGAACTCGATACGCCAACCGTCATTATTACAGGACCTGAAGAGGTAGAAGTTGGTCGAACCATTGTTCTTGATGCATCTGCAAGCCGAGGTGTCGGTACAGACCCCGAGTACAAATGGTTTAAAGGAGAAAGCACATACCCAATTAGCAGATCTGTCGAAGCTGTATTCACTCCAGAGTCCACAGGACTCGTTGACCTCCGTGTTGAAATTACAACAAAAGTCGATGGAGTAACATCAATATTTGAAGCAGCAAGAACTATCACCGTGTACGAACGAAAAATTGTCCTTCTTGCAGACAGTTCTATTCCGAAGGAAAAGCTACAGCTCCATCTGCAGTCAGCTGCTGAAGCAGGTGTATTCCTTCGCGTTCTGCAGCCAAAAGAGTCCGCTATTCCACTTGGAACAGAAGAGTCTATGTTCACGATGATCAACGAAGAAAGTGCAACGCTGAATGGTGCAGAGGCAGTCGTTTTATGGACAGAGGGAATCAAAGGGCTACAGGCACTCATGCGTGCAGTAGAGAACAATGGTGAAAAATTTGAGTCCATTCATAATCAAACAATAGTTCTTATCACAGACCGCAGCCTTTCAACACTGGCACGTACTGCAGGAGGCCCTTTTACGGTCATTCGGCCCGACCAGATACTGGTAACACGTAAAGAGGCAATTAATCCCCTTATCTCTGCAGAGAGCATTGAAGCTTTCCAGGAGGCTCTACAGCAAAGAGATATCGACTCTATTATCGTCGATGAAAGCACAACGGGGATTCGCCCATGGAACCTCCTTTCATCTCTGGTAAACTACATGCTGACACATGGGGTCTCTAGCCAAACGGTCATCCTGCTATTGATGCTACCGATTATTGCGACCATTCTTGCCTTCTTTAAACAGGTTATCGGAATTACAACATTTGGACTCTACACCCCGTCTATTGTTGCACTCAGCTTTTTGGCTCTAGGATGGCAAATTGGCCTCCTATTCCTTCTCTTCATCCTGATTACAGGATATGCAACCCGTTCACTTATGCGTAAATGGAGACTGTTATACATTCCAAAAGTAGCCATTATCCTGACAGTCGTCAGCCTTACTGTACTCGTTCTTCTGGGCATTGGCGCATACGTAGGAATCACACTATCAGGTGATACCATCTTCGTACTTCTGATTATGTCCACATTGGCAGAAAGCTTCCTTACGGTGAAATCTGAAGAAGGATGGAAAGCTGCATCATTTGGTATCGGAGAAACAGTACTCGCAGCACTTGTCTGTGTGTTCATTGTGCAGTGGTCATTCCTGCAGTCACTTATACTTGCCTACCCAGAACTCATCTTACTCACCGTTGGTGTGAACGTCTTCCTTGGTAGATGGACAGGACTCAGGCTCGTTGAGTATTTCCGTTTTAGGGAAGTCTTTAAACACATTCAAGAAGAATAGGCATGTTTCCTTTTTTCTCCAATCACGGCGTTTTAGGGTTAAATGCTCGAAGTCTCTTGTACATCAAACCCTTCAATCCTAAAAAAGCTACTGCCTTTGCAGACAGCAAGCTGAAGAGTAAAGCGTATCTTGCAGCCCGTGGCATACCTGTTGCAAAACTCTATGGACGTATAGATACGCGCGATCAATTGTTGCAGTTCGACTTCTCGCACCTTCCAAACGAATGTGTACTAAAGCCTAATTATGGGTATGGAGGAGAAGGAATTATTGTTCTTCGTGGAAGGGATAAACAAGGACGGTTTTTACGCAATGGAAAGGTAGCTATGACAGACCAGGAACTCCGTGAACATATAGAAGATATCTTGGATGGTAAATTCTCACTAAAAGGACGATTAGACACTGCATTCTTCGAGCAGATCTTGCACAGTCATCCCTGCTTCGCAAAATTCCGACCAGCAGGACTTCCAGACCTAAGAATCATTGTATTTAACCTAGTGCCGGTCATGGCAATGGCACGTATTCCAACGGCCAATAGCGACGGAAAGGCGAACATTCACCTTGGTGGACTCGGTATCGGAATAGACATTGCAAAGGGGACAACCACCTACGCAGCCCAATACCACGGCATGATAGAAGAGCTACCACACGGAGGCTCTCCTGCGGGTCATCAAATCCCCTACTGGGATGAAATCCTCCTCATCTGTTCCCAGATTCAGCAAATTACAAATATTGGATACCTAGCGGTAGACATTGCCCTTGACGAACTTATGGGGCCCGTACTCCTAGAGGTAAATGCAAGAGCAGGGCTCATGGTACAGGTCGCAAATCTAGCACCTCTAAGGGCACGACTAAAGCGTGTCACTGGCCTAAAGGTAGACTCTCCAGAAAAGGGAGTGCGCCTCGGGCAAGACCTCTTTGGAAGCAAAACGAAAAAGTCGAACAGCAGTGATCAAAACGGGAAGCCAACCCTAGGTGTGCAAGAAAATATCTCTATCACCCTTGGTGATGGATCGACCATAGAGCTCAACGCAAAAATCGCCAGCGACCAAGAGCGCACCGTGTTTAGCAAAAAACTCATCACTGAACTACAAGAGAAAAAAGGTGCAGAACCAGATAAAGATACCGAAGGATTATATCGTGTGAAGTTCACACTAGAAGGAAAGAAGATCCAAACCCTTGTGCAGTCAGAAGACCTCGGAGGAACGGATAGAGCAATTATTGGGTCTCGTGACTTAAGTGGATTCCTTATCGACCCATCCAAGAAAGCGCTGCCTGTCTCTACGCAAAAAGCCGTGCAGAAAACAGACCTCCGTGCTGTAGACCGCCTCCTTGGTCAAATAGATAAAGATCTACTTCTTCTAAAACACATCAAACCTATCAACCTCGATGAAGAAATGGACAGACTAAAAGAGGATGCACTCTACAACCCAACCTTCCTCTACTCCGAAATGGGTAGCAGCCTAGAAGATGCGAAGAAGAGAATAAAAGACACCGTTAAGGATGACTCTTCACTGGGAGTACTTCTAGAGAAAAAACGAAAAGAGCTCGTCAATCGCATTACCTTACTCGAGGCACGAGGAAAGAATGCAGAGTTTACAAAAGCCTCTGAAAAGCTCTTTGGTCGTCCGACAAAAGCACTTATCACTAGCGCAGAAAAAGAGATTGCTGCGCAGATAGCATGCGATTTAAAGCCACAAGACAAAGACATGATTAATGCTGAAAATGCACAAAAGAAATTCAGAGAAGCTATAGAACAATACTCACTCCACGAGTGGAGTGTAGATATAAGGACTAAACTTGTATCTCGTGTAACCGTTGGAGGTAATAAAGTATACATACGTGAAGATGCAATGTTTTCAGAACAAGACATTGCTGCACTTATCGCCCATGAAATAGAGACGCACGTATTAACATCTGAGAATGGTAGCCACCAACCATATGCGATTCTTCGTCGTGGGTGTGCTAATTATTTAGATACACAAGAAGGGCTCGCTATTTACAACGAAAGAGGTGTGCTCAGCTCACATGCCGAAAAGAGGTACAACTCTGCGCGGAACATTATTGGACTCGAATACAGTTTGCATCACAGCCTTGCCCAAACACGAACATTTCTTCAAATAGAACTCGGCTATTCATCAGACAAAGCGCTGCAACAGTGTATTTCTATGAAACGTGGCCTGGGTGACACATCAGAACCTGGCGGATTTACCAAAAGCATGGCGTACTTCAGGGGCCTCAAAGCCATTGAAGCATTCGTGGAAAAAGGGGGAGACCTAAAGCGGTTATATATAGGAAAAATTTCTATCGAGGACCTGGAAATAATTGAAAAACTACCAGAGCTAACACCACCTCTTATTCTTCCAGACTTCCTTCGTTAGTACCAACCTAACCCTACCCCCTACTCCCTAACCCTAATTCCTACTCCCAGCTAACGCGTTCTAGTGTTGGAAGTACCGTCATCCATACTTGCCCCTCGGCAAATGGAATGTCTTGCCCTGCTGCATCTGTAATGCGGAATGGCTCTTTAAAACTTGAACGACTCCAGCGCGCATCCCACATCTTTCCACTGTGAAACACCTGCGCCTTACCACCACCATTCAGCGTCATGAATAACCTACCGTAAGCGCCAATCTCATCTATTGGAACTTCCATAATAACCACCGTACTAGGCCTTGCTGCGCTAATTGTCTCACCATTTGTTCTCTCGTATTTCTGTGACAGAGGCTGGAAATCAAAAGATACATTGTGCAGTACATTGAAAAAATTCACGCGTATAGACTCTGCAGTCTCCCCTGCCTCAGGCATTCCTTTTTTAAAAGGAGGCCACAACACCGGACGCAAAAGACTTTCTGGAACCTCTGCAAGGAAAGATTTAATCAAGTCCTTATTCAGAAACAAATCATGAGGAGCAGCTGGTCCAACTTTACGCAGGGAGCCATGCTCATCATCGAAGTAGAGTAAGTTACGTGCAAAGAAATTTTTCCCATTGGTCACTCTTTCTAGAGCTTCAGGACTTCCCCCAGCATGGAATACCGTTCGAGACCACGGAGCAATACTATCAAGGAAATACGGACGTAAAGAACGCACTGGTCCAATCTCTCTTGGAATAGCTCGTGCATCAAATGTTGCTACAAAGCGGGAGATAAACCCTTCAACCAAGAACTCCTGCACCATCACTGCATCCTCTATTCCTGCATGATAAGGCCTCGCATCCTCATGATTTTCAATAACAACCGAGAAGAATGTTTGCTCGGTATTAAAATACCCATTCACATATGCAAAAAGAACCGCTGCGCTTAATACTGTAAGTACGATAATAACAAATGGCAGAAACCGAGAAATCATAGGAAGTGTGTTTATTCAGATTTTGCTTCTTCACCTTCTTTTTTGTCGCCTTCTTCACCTTCTTTCTTTTCTCCTTCTTCATCTTCAGTAGCAGCTGCTTCTTCCTGAACTTCTTCTACAGCAGCACGTGGCTCCTGAACAGTGGCGATCATCGTGTCGGGCTCGTCCATAATCTGTACACCATCCATAGGGAGAATGTCTGATGCATGAAGTGCATCTCCGAACTCCTTAAGACTTGAAAGACTAATATGAAGTGCGTGTGGAAGGTTTGCTGGCAAGCAATGCACAGTAACGTGATCGTTTGTCGTGATAAGTACTCCGTTAAGAGTCTTTACCGCTTCAGACTCGTCGATGAATTCGAGTGGGATCTGTGCTTCGATCTCCTTCTTCATGTTCACAGCGTAGAAATCAACATGAATAATTCTGTCACTAACAGGATCAAATGAGAGATCATGGAAGAGAGAAGGAACCTTCTTACCGTCAATATCAAGGTCTACAATTGTACTTCCTCCAGCCTGAACGTATGCCTTATAGATCTCGCTATAATCACACTGAATAGACGTATTCTCTGCCTCGTTGCCATAAACAACACCAGGAACGATGCTCTCCCTGCGAAGAACTTTTGCAGGTGTGTCTGCCAAGCGGGCCTTTGCTTTGAGTGAAATCATTTCCATAAGAAAGCCGTCAAAGGCTACGGGAGAGGCATTGCAGCGTCAACAAAAAAACGGACAACTACGAATGTTTCCCTTTCCACTTCCAAAAGTACTTAAATGCGCTAGAAACGTGAATTCTTCCAGTTTTTTTAAATAATAGGTCCCAAAAACTCTCTCCACTAAGTCGATTTTTTCTATCTGAAGCACTTACAGAAGGGAGGTATATCACTTTTTTCCCAACTTCATGACACCGACGACAAAGATCTGTATCTTCAAAGAAGAGGAAAAACCGCTCATCAAACCCGCCAAGCTTCTGAAAAAGATCCCGTCGCATCATGAAGCAACCACCAATAGCCCAGTCTACCTCCTGCTCTTCATCCAAATTCGTATCCTTCATCAAATACCCATCTAAATACGATGGGAACATGTTCCCAAAAAAGCTTCGTCGAGACACGATATCGGATATGTGTGGGTAGCGACGAATAGAAAGGCGCTGTGTACCATCATTATGAATAAGACGTGGGGCAACAATGCCAGCATCATCATTCTTCTGAAGGTACGCAACCATCTTCTCTATCCCCTGTGGCTCTAAGACCTTATCAGGGTTATTCACCACTACAAACTCCCCTACGGCATACGTTATGCCTGCGTTATACCCAGACCCAAACCCTTCATTGGAAGGAGTCTCTATAAACCGAACATTATGAAACTTCCGTAACTGCGTACGCAAAATTCCAATAGAGTCATCATCTGAATGATTATCAATAACTAAAATCTCTATTTGAGAGACCAGAGTTTGCTCCTGCAATGCCTTCACACAACGCACTGTGGCATTTGCGTTACGGAAGTTTAGAATAAGAACAGAAACGAGAGGTTGCATACTAGCTCAGAGTAACGCTCTGTGAGAAGATAGCAACCAATGAGTCAGGAATTAGATGAATTGCGCAAGCGGGTACTATCAGCTCCTATGGAGCCTGGGGTTTATCGATGGCTCAATGCAAAAGGAGACATTATCTACGTTGGTAAAGCAAAAAATCTAAAAAACAGAATGCTATCATATGTACAATCGGGCTTGTCCGCCGAAGCCTCGGCGAAGGCGGGACCCTGGAAACTATCACTCATAAAAAACATTGCAGACTTCGATGTCACCATCACAACATCAGAGCTCGAGGCACTGATCCTCGAGACGAATCTGATTAAAGAAATCCAACCAAAATATAATGTGTTGATGAAAGATGGCAAGAGCTACGTCTATGTTCGCATCTCGACCAAAGACCAGTACCCAAGTATTTCGATTGTCCGAAAAATGGAAGACGATAAAGCTGCTTACTTTGGTCCGTACTTAACAGCATACAATATCAAGAGAACACTCGACATGCTGCACGATGTTTTTCGGTACCGTGCATGCGAGGGGTCTGTTCTTGCGCTGAACAAAGAAAAGAAAGTAGGTCGTGCATGTCTGGAATACCAAATCGGAAAATGTAACGGACTCTGCGTCGGTGATGTAACCAAAAAACAATACCGCGAAGGCATAGAAGAAGTCATGCGATTCCTAAAAGGAGACTACGCAACAACGGTACTGTCTCTAAAAGATATGATGGAAGTAGCAGCAACCGAAAAGAAGTTTGAGCGCGCAGGAAAGCTTCGTGACACCCTGAAATACATTGCCACTCTTAATGAACAACAAACCGTATCAGACACATCCCGAGAAGACACAGATGCAATTGGAATGGCAGTACAAAACGGTAAAGTGCAAGTAGTAGTCTTACACGAACGCAATGGAAGAGTCGTAGACGAGCGAAGCTTCGCTGTCTCTGGAGAATCGGACTCGGTAAGTGATGCCCTCTCGCAGCTGATCCCCCAGCTCTATAGTTCTGCACCAGAAATCCCAGACTTAGTCGTGATTCCAGAGGAGCCAGAAGACATCGCCGTGCTGGAAGAGTGGCTCACACAAATGCGCGGGAAAAAGGTAGAGCTCAGAGCTGCCGAGCGCGGTAAGAAATCGAAACTCTTGGCCCTTGCACAAAGTAATGCCACGCAAAAGATATCCCAGCAGTTTGCAAAGTGGGAAGCTGCTTCAAAAAACATTGCAGACGCATTAGAAGACCTTAAAGACACACTAAAACTTCCAGGTATTCCGAGTCGCATCGAAGGCTACGACATTTCACACCTCGGTGGAACAGAAACTGTCGGGTCTATGGTCGTCATCAAGAACGGAAAACCTGCAAACCCTGAATATCGGTCATTCACAATAAGAACAATGCAGAGCGGTGAAATAGATGATTACAAAGCACTAAAAGAAGTACTTAGGCGTAGGCTGCACTATCTAGTAGAAGAAAATACAGAGATCGTAATAACAAAACTGAAAAAGAAAGAGCGAGAAGAGTGGTCCGCAGATAAAAAGAAGAGGCTAGAGGTCCCTAAAGATTGGAAAGAAGAAGTACTCGTTGTACGCGAAAACGAAACAGAGCTTCTGACACTTGACCTTAGAAAATCTGCAAAAGACAAAATAATCTACGGGACAATAGATATACAGACAAAAGATGATGCACTATTACACAGCGCACTCGATACGCTAGAAAAAGAAATTGGAAAGCGCGAGTGGTATCTCTGCTGTCAGACTGATGTTGATACCGATATGTTTGCACTACACGGGCTCATGGATTCAGTGAAAAAAATGCCTGACCATTTCAAGTCTAACTGCGCACATATGTTCCATCGTCGGAAGACAATTAGTGATGCATCGTTAAATTCTACACCAGACCTTTTGGTTATAGATGGCGGAAAAGGACAGCTGAGCAGTGTAAAAGAAGTACTCGACGAACTGAAAATGACGATCCCTGTTATCGGCCTCGCAAAACGAGAGGAGGAAGTATTTTTACCAGGACAGTCTTTACCGGAAGACCTTCCAAAGAATTCCCAAGCTAGTTTTTTGCTGCAAAGACTCCGGAACGAAGCACACAGGTTTGCAAACTCTCACAGAGAAAAACGTATCGCAAAAGGACTGATAGGTTCTGCACTCGACTCGGTCCCAGGTATTGGTGACATTACGAAAAAAGAATTGCTTCAAAAGTTCGGCTCTGTAGCAGGGATTATCGCAGCTCCAGATGCAGAGATACTAAAAATAGTGAATACTCAAAAGCTCGAAGATCTACGAAAGCACCTTACGTAGACTGAGACCCTGAACGAATTGGACCGTTTCCATCAACGTATCGCTGGTAGTACGTCACCGTGCTAGAGATCTTTGCTGCCACCTGATCTGCATTGGGAACAAATTTGAGAGCAATCACACCACCCCCCTCTCCCTCTTTTAGGTTTATAATAATCTTTCCAAAGCCAAAGATATTTCCATACTGCGTTTCGGATGCAATGCTTCCGATATTTTCGAGATGAATCGGATTAACCTTCTGACGAATAAGGGAAGTCTGATCAACAAGAACTAGCTTATCTGTAGTAACCAAAATAAAATCGTACCGCCAGTCTATCCACGCTGACAAGAAGTTGAAGAATATGAAGAAGAACCACACTGTAAAAAGCACCCCACTCACCCAAAGCATAGGGACCTCTAGGAACCAAAGTCCTATTCCTATAGAAAATATGAACATTGTCACAAATACCTCTCGAACCGTGGCAAAGAAGAAGCTGAGAGCATGGTAATACGTCATAAGAACTACCTCCTCCCCATTAGATAGGCATTGGTTCTTTATAACCTCCGGATCGGTCTCAAGGGCAAGAATACGCATAGAAGCTATACTACCGTAATCAGTCAGCTTTGGGAATTTCTCCAGAGATCTTTTGCGTTTAGCCTCTATATGCGTAGAATTCCCCAGTTGGCCCGTTCATCTAATGGTTAGGATACCAGGTTCTCATCCTGGAAATAGGGGTTCGATTCCCCTACGGGCTACCAACTCATAAATCATATATTGACAGAATGTATTATTAAACTTCTATACTACTGTAGAAGTTGTTAAAAGTGCTGTTTTATGGTAAAATAGTAAGATTATGCAAAAACAAAAACTCATTGAGGAGCTAACACTTCTAACAGGGCGATCTGCGATACTTACACCACATCATAAAAAGGCAATTCTTAAAGCTTTGCCGACAATGAAACAAGAAAAGATACTAGAGCTTCAAGAAATTCTTGGAGAAGAAAGATCTGTGATTGCAGTATTTGCAGAACAGACTATTTCACAAGCAATACAGCACGGTGATACAAAAATATTCAAAAAAATGGATTCATTGCTTGTAAAAACGAATAAGAAATTACTAAAGACGGATGAAGTTACAAGCACATCCATAGAACAAGGACAGCTAGAACACTTCTTTGATGACATAACTACATGATAAATCAAAGTCCAGATCGGCAATCCTATAACAAGCGCATCCAAGAAACGCAAAATGATATCGATAAAACGGATTCAAAACTCGATAGCAGAATTGATATAGATGGTATGGACCCAGAAGAGCAAGAAGCTCTGAAAGAGGCGTACATAGATAAGGTAAATTTGATGCAGGGAAAAGTACATCGATCATTTGAGAATATTGATATCCAACGAAACCTTCGCTCTCCTCAGTGGAGAAAATGGGAGAAAGAAATCATCACAGTTGAAGCGAACCTTTTAATGATTCTTAGAAAAGAGAGTTCTAGACTAAATCGTTCAAATAAAGAAGCTAATGCAACATCAGGCCTCGATGATTTTAATAAAAAAATAGATTCATTTCTTCATGAAATTGATGCAATTGATGAAGTGCATAACACGCCTGCTCCAGCGGAAAAACTTAATGAAAAAGAGCCAGAGAAGCTCCGCTCTGCAGATGCCATATTCCATGAATGGAATGTCCCAGGGACAGACGAGGAGATCACAGAGAAGGCGCAGAAAGCAAACGAACGATACGGAGAAGAAACCTTACGCAATCTCGATGCAACTCTCTCATTGTATGATGCTCTAGATCCAGAATTAAGAAAGAAGCTCTTTAAACAAAGTACTACTGTAAGGCTTCCACAAGTAGCTGGGCAATTAGCAAATGGAACATTTGAGTCCTCCCCTCTTGGGTTCCTTCTTACAGAAGATATTGAAACCATTGAAGGTCAACTATTGATAGAACGAGAAGAAATAATAGATGTCATCGGAAGAAAGACCTCAGAAGTACAATCTCTTAAAGAGGCAACCACCGAGACTATTACAAGACTATGTAAAGTGGCTGGTATAGACGTAGGAAAAGAGAACGTTCTCAGCGATATCTATTCATGGATGGCCAATACCAATGGTAAACCTGAACTACAAAAAAAGATTGTGGGAGAAATTAGAGATATGGCTAAAAAAGTTACAGAACTGCAAAAAGAGTCACAGGATTTGTATCCTCAAGTGACTACGATAGAACGTGCATTTAATGTATTTGACACAAATAACGCTCGTAATGTGGGCAATGCAAAAGAGGAAGCACAGTTACGCTACCGAGGAGCGCTGGAATATGGCATCCCATTCCCAGGTGATGCTGAATTACAAAAACTACTTCGACCAACACAAATGAATCTATTAAAAGGAGAGCCCGAAAAGGCTTTGCACGTATCTATAGATGAGCTCAATACATTCATGGAACAAAATCCAAACCTAGATACTCTTCATCGTGTTGATGTTCTATCTTTACATAGTGTACGAAAACGCAAAGTTACTAAAGCTACATTCCAGACGTTCACAGTGGCTAGTAATCCTCTTGATGCCTTTAGGCGTTCCAAAAATGCAGCGTTCGATATAGGAGGAAGCCTAGATACCAAACAAAAAACATATACGGTACTAACAGAACTGGGGACAATAGCGAATGGGGATGAGATTATTGCTATAAAGCTTCCACCTTACAATGGAAGACCAAGCGAAAAGGTAATCGCCATACGTAATACAAATGGCATTGTTCAGCTGCAGGATGGAACTGTTATTGAAAAGCCAGATAAATTGCAGCCTATGATTATTAACTCTATGAATGGCGATGGAGAAACAACCTACGTCTCTAAGGAGACATCAAAATACTTACAAGAAAATGTAAATATTGGGAGTAAAAACAGGGTGATACTCAGAAATCGTGATGCCATAAATTCTAAAGAGTCTTTTACTGGAGGAACATCGATAAGGATGCTCGATACATCGCAGCTGCAACTTGCATCACGTGATGGAAAAGGGATGCTAATTATCAAAGGTGCAGATGGCAAACAAGAAGAGTCAATCAACGAAGAGTTCCTACTAAAAGGAAGTGCAGAGCATGGAGGCGATGTCCTACAAAGCATCGATAAAAACCCAATTGTTCAAGGTATCACAAAGCGAGCAGGTGGACTCCAAGAGAACATGCAGAATATGCAAACAATGTTAGAAACTGCAATGGACAGCAAGGCAACAACCCAAGGAGCTTTTGTAGATCAGATGCGAAGTTATGCTAGACCGATGCTGGCAACCATGGAAGACCCTGCAACTCGTCAAAATATCGTACAAGCAAAAAACCTTCTCCAGTCAGAGCTCAGTCGTGTGAAGCTAGGAAGCTATGTTGGAAGTGGAATAGAAAGTGAGATACAAGATCGTATCGATGCACTAGACGGCTACATTACGGTGCTCAATGATAACCAGCTAAAGAATGCACTGCAAAATGCAATGGAGCTAAAACCCGAAGAATGGGCTGAATGGTTGAGCACTGATGGCCTCATCATGCTTGGTGCTATTGCCCTAGCGATAGTGGCCATTGTTGCATTAACAGTGCTTACAGGAGGAGCAGGACTTATTGCTATCTCTGCAGTAGGTGCAGCAGGTGGACTAATTGGCGGAGAGCTAACAAAAGAAGGGCTGCACCATGCTTATAATACTTGGGGTGGAGCTGCTTCGGGTGAATATCGATATAATGATAGATCACGATTCGGTGCGTACCTTGAAGGACAAAAACTATACGACCCAAAGACAAAAGAGTTTGTAGATATGAGCTTTCTAGAAAACGTAGCTGCGCCATATGCACGAGACTTTGCAGTTAGCTTTGCAACAACAGCCCTTGCGCTTGGTGCAGGGCAGGCTGTCGGGAATAGTCTGAGTAAACTAGCGCAGAATTCTAAATGGATACAGGCTCTCTCAAAGAATAACAAAGTTGCAAATAGCATTATGAAAAAGTTATCTGGCCTTGCAGATGATGCAGCAACAATTCCAAAGAACATGAAGGAATTTGCTGGAAAATCCCTAAAAGAAATTGCTGATGAGCTCGGGGATGAACTCGTACTAGAAAAGAGTGCAGAAGGTGTTCTTAATCGTATTGACAGTCGATTAGGTTCGCTTGCGACATTCTTCGTCGCTGCTGGAAAAGGGTTTAAGCCAATGGCTGGAGGAAAGCTTAGCTACGGAGCAGAAAAGAAAAGTGCTGATGTGCGAGTAGACATAGAAAGCCAAGGTCACACTATTGTTTCTGAGATAAATGGTGTCTTTGACGTGAAAACATACGATGGAAAAACCCTTATTATAGAACCAGAAACAGTAACGGAAGCCACCAGTAATACTGAAGCCTTAGACCTTGCTACGCAACATGACCTTGCAGCACTAAAAGAATATGTAAAAGCGCATGATATAGATGACTCCACTCGTATCACTCTTGCAGAAACTGTACTCGACCGCACACTGAGCCCAGCAGATCGCAAAGCTTTGATCACTGCGCACAACAAACCTGGAACTATCGATGAACTCACACCAAGTGAACTTAAAGTAAAAGCTACAGAACTCCGGGATAACGCAACATTTACAAAGACAGAACGAAGAATGCTCATAGAAGCAGGTCTAGCAGGACGGCCACCAGTAATAGGTACGAGAAAAGGTCCGCCGCCGCCTCCTCCAATGAGAAATAAGAAGAGGCCACCGCCAGCAATAGGTGTTATGAAAAGCTCTCCTGAAAGTAAAAAAGATCCTCTTCTGCCATCTATACAATTAAGTGACATCAATGTACTTACTGGAGATCAGCGAAAAGCATACATTAAATCTAAGATGAACAATCCATTATGGATAAGGTCATTAGGTGCCGCGCAACGAAGAATGACTGTGTTCCCATCAAAAGAAAATACTCACCACATACTTTGGGTAAAAGATAATAGCGGTCCAACAAATACTGTTGGAGCTAAAACTCTTTCGTATAAATATCTAATGAGCCCTGAAGGATCATTAGAGCATTCAATATTTTTAGAAGGTGAGAAGATGATGATGAAAGCATTTGCAGATGCTCAATCAATGTTTCCAAAAAATGTAAAAGTAGCTACTGGTTTTACAGTAGAAAGCATGAGTGCAGATACCGGAATGAGCCATGGTAATCTATTGGGCTACAAAGTGAATACTGATAACACCAATAGGCTATTTACATTAATAGCAGAGGCAAGAAAGACCGGAGATTACTCAAAAGTAGAAAGTCATATTGATTGGATAAAATCTGCCTTTGCACATGAAACAACTCATGCCGCACGTAATGACCTTGATAATCTTCCAGGACTTAATGCAAACGAAGTTCCATCACATGCAGTCCAATTCTTAACAATATGGGATAAGCCTGACAGGTTCTTCTCCCAAAGAATAAGCTCACTAAAGAATAAGCCGCTAAGTAGTTTCGGTAGAATCCATGGAGAACTTGGAGGCCTTAAGGTGGTACAAGAGAAACTTATTGCCTGTAGCGACTGTTCCTATAAGCCAAAAGATCTGACACCTGTGGAGCTAAAGAAGGCTATTGAATCTATTCCAGAGGCAAAGCGTGGTTCTGTAATCGATACAATGGTCGCGGAGTTAGTAACAACACCAGTAGCTGATTTTCAGGCTAATGTTCGCACTGTATTTGATGAATCTCAAAAGTAGTAAAATATTTTGCACCCACAGCCCCATCCACCAGTCTTTCCCTACGGGCTACCAATTTCCTCTTGCAGGAGGGATTTTTTTCGATATGATCTTGCGGTTATGAAACTCTGGTTTGGAAAATATAGGCCACGACATGAACTCATCGTAAAGAAAGGACTCGCAGGTCTTGGGCTTTTTGCCACAGATGATATCCTGAAAGATGACTTTATCATTGAATACACAGGCCCACTACTCACAGAAGAGCAATCAGAAGAAAAAGCAGGCTTATATTTATTTGCAGTCACCGATACCAAGTGGACCATCGATGGCAGTGGCCGCGAAAACATTGCCAGATATATAAACCATAGCTGCAAACCAAATTGCACCCCGTATGCAGATGGCAAACGTATCGTTATTCATGCGAAACGAAATATTAAAGCAGGTGAGGAGCTGACCTATAACTATGGCAAAGAATATATGGATGACCTCAACTGCAGGTGTCCGCACTGCTAGTGGTATACTTCGCGTATGCCTCACTACTTCTATCTTGCCCGCTGTAAAGACGATTCGCTGTACAGTGGAACATGTATCAACCTAGAGCAGCGCGAAGCCACGCATAACGCAGGAAAAGGTGCCAAGTACACACGGGCAAAAGGCCCCGTGAAGTTTGTGTACCACGAAACATTTGAAACCCTCAGCGAAGCCCGCAAACGTGAAGCCGAAGTAAAAAAAATGTCTAAGACAGAAAAGGAGAAGCTAGCATCAGAAATATCCCCTTAATACCTAATACTTAATGATGGTACCCCGTCCCCTTTTGTATTTGATGTGCTCTATAAAGTTGTTCTAGGAACACTACTCTGCAGAGTTCGTGCGGCAATACCATGTCGCTCAGTCGAAGCAATTTTTCACCACGACTGCGTACTTCATCTGTCAGTCCGAATGCACCACCAAGAACGAAGATCAGTGGAACACTACAGTCTCGGCACTGTTCAAGCGTCTTTGCAAATGTAAGAGATGTCATCTGCGTACCAGTTTCATCGAGCACCCAAACTTCTCCTTTCATCTTTTCAAGCTTCTTCAAAAGAGCATCGCTATCTTCCTGCTTCTGCTTAACCTCATCTTTCTGCTTACTCGCAGGTACTTCTATCACATCGATGTCGATACGACCGAGATACTGCTCGCACCCTTCTTTCGCCCAAGCAGTCTTCACGGAGCCGACTGCAAGGAGGGTAATCTTGTTCATTATTTCTTTTGAAGGACTGCAACAGTTTCAATGTGCGCTGTGTGTGGGAAGAGGTCTACTGGTTGCACCGAACGAAGCTCGTATCCTCCCTTCAGGAAATCTCCAAGGTCACGGGCAAATGTTGATGTATTACATGACACATAAATAATCTTCTGCGGACTATGTTCTAGGATTGCTTCACGTGCCTTTGGATGAAGACCCGGCCTTGGTGGATCTACAACAATAGCATCAAACGTATATTTTCCTCCGTGCTTCAACTGGTTATGGAGCACCTGTTCTGTTCGTCCTTTATAAAAAGTAATGTTGCTAATGCGATTCTTTCCTGCACTTTTTAGTGCATCTTCAATGGCAGTCGGATGGCTCTCGACTCCAATAACTTTATCGCAATACCGAGAAAGATACTGACCAATTGTTCCCATGCCACAGTATGCGTCGAGGATGGTGTCACGAGGAGAAAGGTCTGCGCCATCTGCAATTGCCTTATATAACTTCTCGGCTGCCAGCGTATTTGTCTGGAAGAATGAAAACGGTGAGATTTCAAACTCAAGGTCAAAGAGCCTCTCTGTTACTGTCGGCTTTCCAACTAGTGTATGAACGACTGGGTCTTCTGGCCTATCGTTGACACTGTGGTTTTCAATAACCTGCAATGAAGCAAGTCCGCTACGACCAGCAAAGCGCATAAAATGCTGGAACAATGGTTCAAGCTCTTTCTTCCGTGCTTTTACCACAAACCCAATCATATGCTCTCCTGTCTGTACTCCGCGCCGCAACAGAAGACTACGAAGCATTCCTTTATGTGTCTTCGGGTTGTAGACAGGAAGCTTTGTATCCTGCATGAACCGATTCACATCCTGCAGAAGCACCCCAATCTGCTCATCATACAAATGGCACTCAGTAACAGGAAGTACTGTTTCCCAGTTTCCAGACTGATGAAACCCAATAGAAGGGTTCTCATCAAAGTAGATCCTTTTCCCATTCTTCTCCTCTGCCCTCATATTCTGATATCCAAAGCTCAGTTCTAGCTTATTACGATAATGAAAGACCTGTGGGCTTGGAATGATACTTAAGACACGTCCAGGAAGCTGCTTTCGAAGCTCTTCGTCTACAGGGGTCAAATGCTCGAGGGTTTCTCGTACAATGTTCTCTTTATAGTCAATCTGCTTGTTATAAGGCAAGTTCTGCCACGTACAACCGCCACAATCGTAAAAATGGCTACAACGAGGTTGAATCTCTTCCATTGCCCTCTGGAGGACCTTCACAACCTTTGCCTCTAAGTAACTGCCCTTATTCTTCAATATGCGTACTAAAACCTTCTGCCCAGGGATAGCACCTGGAACAAACACCTTTTGACCATCAATATTGCCCAAACCCGCCCCACCAAAAGTAAGCTTCTCTATGAGGACATCGTGGTCCTGGCCTGGTTTAACAGCTGATATAGCCTCCAGAGACTCATTATTGGGTATTGACATATATTAATAATTATAGTATAAATATCTCCCTCTTTTCCACGCATATGAGAATCAAACCTTTTCTTTTCATCGGCACAGCTCTTCTCGGATTAATGGTCTCCCTCAGCATGCAGGGGCAAAGCGTACCAGATCTCGATGGAACCGCAAGCAGTATTGGAGTGCAAACTGCAACCATGCTTAGTGTATATGCCGAAAGAGCAGTAGAGGTAGAGCATAATCATGCAGAAGAAGAGCTCGCTATTCAGGAGGCAGCAGACGAATCTCAATTACGTGCTACAACAAGATCTATAGAAACTGCAAAGACTGCAGCACCAGAACAAAAGCTTCTTGCAGTCCTCGACCAGCCAAGCATTGAAATGAACCACAAGCTTATTGCAAACGATGTCCTTATGGCTCTACCAGAAACATGCCGTAACACCCTCAAGAAGTTCTACGTACGATACGAGAAGCCAGAACATAGAGGCCTTGCTGGTAAAAGTGTCATGATCCTTGATGGGACAGTGCCAGATACTGAATTCCGCGCATTGTTCGTTCATGAGAGTGGTCACAACTGGGACCTTGGTTGTTTAACCGGAACCAAGGACAGTGGAAAGAGCGCATTTAGTGACGGAGACGAAGCTATCTACAAAAACGACCCGAGCCTTGGTTTCTACCAGATCTCTTGGCTGACATCTGAAGTACAGAGAAGTTCTACTCGAAGTGAAGACTTTGTATCTGGATACGCTTCATACAACATCTTCGAAGACTTTGCAGAGAGCTTTGCATACTTCGTACTACAGAACGAGCAGTTCGCAGCACGTGCACTAGAAAATGACGCGCTAGCAAGGAAGTATGTCTTCATTCGCGATACAATCTTTAACGGTCAGATCCCGCGTCTTGCAACAGGAAAATCTATCTACAAAGGGAAAGCTCCATGGGATAGCACAAAGCTCGCCTACAGTTGGCACCCAGACAATACTGTTGCACAAAGGTAGAAGACCATGAAAAAACAGGGTAAGCTGCAGCTATGCGACATAGAATCTTACTCACTATCTGGCTACTAACAGACCTCGTTGTATTCGTCGGCTCTTATGCCCTCGCATACTTTGCACGAGTCGGATTCATCATGTCCTCTGACTTTCCTTTCGACTTATTCATTAAAGCAGCAGCGCTAACAGCGCCCCTATGGCTCATCGTTCTGATGACCACGCGAACATTTGCACTGACTAGGCGACAACGAACATTACGGAATGCTGCATACATCAGCTACTGCGCGCTTGTTGGTGTCGCCCTCTTTACACTTCTCTACTATTTCCAATACAACGCATTCTTTAGCAGACTCTTGCTTGTCACTGCCTTTGTACTATCAACAGTACTGACATGGGCGTGGCATATAGCGTTTGAATTCTTCCTTCGCCACCAGCTCTACTCATCAACAGAGTTCCCTACTCTTATCGTAGGAGTAACAAGAGAGTCCAGAGAGCTTATTGCAAAGCTTAACCGTGAAAAGAACCCTATAAAGCCTGTTGCAATTCTGGACGGTCGCGGCTGTAAAGATACAGAGATCGACGGTGTTCCTGTGCGAGGAAAACTAAACAAGCTAGATGACGTTCTCAGCGAAGGCATCACGCACCTTATTCAGTGTAATGACCTAGAGCAATCGCTAAACCTTCTGAGCGCGTGCAGGCAGAAGAAGATAACCTACATGGTACTTCCTTCTGTCTTTGGTATTGTCGAACGTGATGAAAAGATTGAAACACTTGAAGGGCAACCAGTCACCATGGTCAGTCCAAAAGAAAATCCATTGATGTGGTTCTTCAAATAGTATGCATGCTTTCATTCTCGCCGGCGGCTTTGCAACACGGCTTTGGCCTTTAACAGAAAAGAGAGCAAAACCACTACTCCCCGTTGCAGGTGTGCCACTGGTGGAATATTTGGTACGCGATATCCCAAAAGATGTACCGATTACTGTTAGTACAAATGCATTTTTTAAAGAACCTTTCGAGGAGTGGGCGAAAACTACTGGAAGAGGGAACATTACTATCCTTATTGAAGAGACTAAAAGTGACGACCAAAAACTTGGAGCACTCGGTGCAACTGCGCAATGGATAACTGAAGCAAAAATTCAAGAAGATGTTCTCCTACTTACAGGGGACAACTACTGTGGATTCTCTTTTGATACATTTCTTGCAGCGGCCAAGCCAGGCACCACTCTTATCGCTGTACATGACATCGGGTCGCTCGATCTTGCGAAAGCATTTGGAACTGTTATTGCGGAAGACTCTGTCGTCAAAGCCTTCGAAGAAAAACCAAAAGAACCGAAAACTACACTGGTGAATACAGGATGCTCACTACTACCAGCATCAACACTCAGCGTTCTTGTGGAACATGCAAAAGAGCACCCGGACAATGTTGGTGGCGTCTTTGAAGAGCTACTCAAAAGAGATTTTCCCATAGAGTGTTTCTCTTTTTCCGAACCATGGTTCGACATTGGCTCCTTCGATGCCTACATAGAAGCAACAAAAGCACTAGTCGGGCACGCTGTTATAGAAGAGGAAGGAGTGTCTCTTGATCGAACGAAATGCGAGGGAAGTGTTGTTATTGGGGAAAATAGCACCGTTATAGACTCCGAACTAACAGATACAGTACTCTTCGAGGATTGCGTGATAGAAGACTGTGTACTCGACAATTGTGTGCTCGACAGAGGGTGTCACCTCAAAGGGATCGATCTCACGGGTAAAATGCTCCGGGAAGGGACGAATTTAGAGAAGAAATAACCAGAAATTTCGATTCTCTTCAGGCAATAACTCCCCTACACTGCGTATCAATGAAGAAATTACTACTTCCTACGCTTTTTGCGCTGGTTCTCAGCGGTTGCGGCAGCTCTACAAGCATCTCTATGGATGTAGAGTTTACGACAAGTGGAAACGATGACAGAGCAGAGCTTGTCCTTGCAACAAAGCACATTGCGGAACGGCGTCTAGAACAGCTCGGATCAGAGCTTTCTGACTTCGACGTAACCTACGGAGAAGATGCAACAGCCGTCATTGCAATCTCTGGATCTAACCCAGATGCAATGGAAGAGCTTCTTGCCCAGATGACAGAGCCTTTCGCAGTTGAAATTCGCCTAATGGCAGAGGTGCACGAGGAAGGTGACATTGCAGTAGAAGGACTTGGCAGCTTCCGCGACATCGACATTCATAAAAAGGATATGAAATGGGTTTTGAGCCGAGCTATGGAAGCAAATCCACTCAACCGCGGAGAAATAATGATCCAGTTTACAGAAGAAGGAACAGAAAAAATGGATGCACTCTTCAGTGAGCATTCAGGAGAGGACATCGGACTCTTTATCCGTAACCAACTCGCAGCAAACTTCGCTATTAATCAGGACTCATTTGGTGGTGCCATCACTATTCCAAATGTTCCATCTGCAGAACTTGCCCAAATTTTCGCTGACGATATGAACGTCGGTATTAATATGACATTTACTCAATCTCAATAATGACGAACTCCCGACCATACACATGGCCAACTATTACAGCTGTAATCGCAATTGCTATTACTATTATTGCGTTGCCACAAAGTGCAAAGCAATGGGCTCCAAGCTTCTTGCAAGCTCCGTCGCTCCACTTTGGATTAGATCTCGCTGGAGGGACGCAATTGGACTTCCGAATTTCAGAAATTGAAATGGAGGACCAGATCGCAACTCTTAAAAGAGAAATTGCCGAACTAGAAGCAAAGGGATCAAGTCCAGATAAGATTATCGTTGCACAAAACCAACTGTTCAGTGTAGAACAGCAAAAAGAAGGTGTTGTAGAAGCAATCCGTACAGTGCTTGAGCGTCGTATTAATGCAATGGGTGTCAGTGAAGCCGTTATCACTCCTTCATATATCGGAAACGAAAAGCACCTCCTTGTAGAGTGCCCTGGTGTTGTCAATACACAAGTGTGTATCTCGACCGTTGGAAAAACTATTCAACTCGAGTTTAAAGAAGAGCTTACAGAACCATCAGATGAATACGAATCTGAAATCCGAGCACATGTAAAAGAGGTGCGCGAAAGACTCAAGGACCCAGAAGTAACACTTGATGTCGTAGGTCAAGATCTAAGCTCAGACATTACCGTGTCGTATCAGCCACGTACTGAATACTTCAAAGATTCTCTTCCAGATGGACTAGAAGGAGTATGGAACAAGAGCCCTGCAAGCGGGATCATGCAGTACGATGGAACTGTGACAGTAAATGCAACAGACAGCGCTGGTCAGCCAGCAACAACAGAAGTTCCAGGAGTGTTCATTACAGAAGTTCTTCGCGCAAAAACGCAAACTGGAAGACTCGTAAACGATGCATCACGAGCATTCGAGATTCTTGCTCGGCAGGAAAGCACGCTCACACACAACACATACGACGACGTCTTGCTTGGAAGTAAGATCGAAGAATCTGTGACAAAGATCCTCGGCTCTATGCAGCCAGGAGAATTGCGTACAGTGATCATCGATGATAACTCTTCTGCAGTTGTCTTCCTTCGAAAATTCGTCCCAGGTCTTACAGATATGAGTGCTAGTCATATTCTTATCGCTTACGAGGGTGCAGCATCAGCAAGTAAAGATATTACTCGTTCAAAGGCTGAAGCAATGGAGCTTGCTCTAGAGGTAAAGGCAAAACTAGATAACGGATCTCGTTTTGAAACAATTGCAAAGCAGTACAGTGATGGCCCATCCGGAAAAGACGGAGGAGACCTTGGTACATTTGGTGTTGGAACAATGGTTCCTGCATTTGAACAGGTAGTGGTAAGCCAGACAAAGGGTCAGGTCTCTGCACCAACAGAAACGCAGTTTGGTTTCCACATCATTCGTACAGATAAAATACCAACGTTAAACTCTAGCACTTCAAGCTTCGAACAGCTCACAGTACGCGGAGAAGATGCAAGTAACAGAGCAACAGAGATCATCGGAAAGCTGCAGCGTGGTGAAGTGGAAAGCATCGAAGGAATGATCACACTTCGTTCACTCTTCTTCTCATTGCAACCAACGGGTTGGGCAGACACGCTCCTCGACGGTAAGCACTTCCGTACAGCGACTGTAACACTCGACTCTACAACAAATATTCCGATCGTTCAGATCGCATTTGATAGTGAGGGGGCACGTCTCTTCCAAGAGCTTACAAAAGAAAACATTGGAAAGAGGCTCGCAATCTTCGTAGGAGGACAGCTGGTTTCTGCCCCAACAGTACAATCAGAAATTATCGGAGGAACAGCAGTTATCACTGGTACACAAAACTTCGATGAAGCGAACCGTCTCGCAACAGACCTTAATACTGGTGCTATTCCTGCTCCTATCTATCTTGCAGGTCAGCGAACAGTAGAAGCGACTCTTGGTGCCGAGGCACTTAGAACATCACTTCAGGCAGCATTAATCGGTGTACTCATCCTTATGGTCTATATGGTTCTTGTCTACCGAATGCTAGGACTCATTGCAGACGTTGCCCTTAGTGCATACGCACTCATCTTCTTTGCCATCTTAAAGCTTCCACTCTTCCTCTTCAGCAGTAACCACATTGTGCTGACACTCGCTGGAATGGCTGGAATCATCCTGAGTCTTGGTATGGCTGTGGATGCAAACGTGTTAATCTTCGAACGCATGAAAGAAGAGCTCCGAAAAGGAAAGATGCTCAAGACTGCAGCAGACACTGGCTTCCAGCGTGCATGGCCGAGTATCCGTGACGGTAACATGTCTACATTCATTACTTGTACTATCCTCTTCATCATTGGAACATCAATAGTGAAAGGATTCGCCGTAACACTTGGAATGGGAGTATTGATCTCTATGTTCTCAGCTATTGTGATCACTCGCTTCTTGCTTCATAAAGTTGCACAAACAAAGCTTGCAGAGAACAAAGCATTATTCTGTGGTTAGACTATGGATACCATCCTCATTCAGGACCTTAAAGTTTCAACTCATATCGGTATTACCGAAGAAGAACGTGCAGACAAGCAAGAGCTAAAAGTATCAGTGTGGATACGAACTGATATACAAGCGATTGCAAAATCTGATGATATCAACGATGCAATTGATTACGCAGAAGTAGCCCTAAAAATACAAGAGCTGGGAGAAACAGAACGAAAAACGTTAGAACGATTCGTCGAAGACATTGCACAAATGATTCTTGATACATTCTGCACAGAAGATGTATCTGTATCCGTTGATAAATTTGCCCTGCCTGATGCAGAGCGTGTTGCCATTACTATTAACCGACCATAGCATCTGTTTTTATTGCTATTGGCAGTAATATTGATGCAGAACAGAACATGAAAACCTGTGCAGAGATGTTACGAACACAGTTTCCAGACATTGTATTTTCTGGTGTATACCAAACTGCTGCCAGGGACGTCGAAGACCAGGACGATTTCTTAAACTGTGTAACACAATGTAACACACAGAAAAGTCCGGAAGAGGTACACAGCATTCTTCTGCACATAGAAAAGACATTGCAGAAAAGCGTACCGTACCTCAAAGGTCCACGGACAATCGACTTAGATATTCTTCTCTATGATGATCTGCACATAGATACTGAAACCCTAGAAATCCCACATCCTCGCATGCAAGACCGTCGTTTTGTACTAGAGCCCCTGTGCGAACTATCTGGTGACCGTACATGGAAACACGCACTCAAAAAAACTCTCGATCAATCCTGCCAGAAGACAGATTTAAGCCTATAGTAAGCCTCTCTATGGAAGATTCCTACCGACAAATACTACAAGGCATTAATGAAGATCCTACTCGTGAAGGGCTCCTAAAAACCCCTGCTCGTGCTGCTGCATCTATGAAAGAGCTGACGAGTGGTTACGACCAGGATCTAGAAACCGTAATCAATGGTGCCCTATTTAAAGCAGAGACGGACGGAATGGTTATCGTCAAAGACATTGAATGCTACAGCCTCTGTGAGCATCATCTGCTTCCGTTTACAGGCAAGGTCCACGTTGCTTATGTCCCAGATAAGCACATTTTAGGGCTTTCTAAGGTAGCACGAGTCGTCGAGATGTATGCAAGGCGCCTACAGACACAAGAACGTCTTACACAACAGATCTGTGATGCACTAGAGGAAGTATTACAGCCAAAGGGTATTGGCGTGATTATCGAAGCGAATCACTTCTGCATGATGATGCGCGGAGTCCAGAAGCAGCACAGCATTGCGATCACCTCTTCTGTGAAGGGTCTTATCAAGAAAGACCCAAAGACCCGTGAAGAATTCTTAAAGCTTATTTCTTAGGCAGCAAGTGTAGCAGGAGCACTGGCGTTCTTCTTTCTTTCTAGGCCTTCAAAGTCTCCTTCGCGAACAAGTGATCTATCAGCCTCGCTCATTGGTAGTGCCGCTGTAATTTGCTTGTACTCCGCAGAAAGAAAATCTGTTTCTCTTTGCACACTTATTGCTGCAGCCTCTCGTACCTCTCGTGCATCGAACTCCTTACCGTTTATGGTTACCTCCTCCTGGTTTGCATCAGCTGACTGACGTGTGTGCTCCTCTTCATGATCCGCAATGTCGGCAGCAACAGTTGTATCAATAATAGAGTCTCCACTTGTCGCTCGAATAGACTGGCTATCTATCCACACTTTGTCTGTTCCAAGTTGCGCTTGTCCCGCGACACCTGCGTCTAACTCTTTCATAGTTACAGCATTGCCAATAGAAGACCTGATATCTTTCGCTGCCTCATCTAAGTAAGTAGCAACATCCTCAGGTGCAATGTTTTCCAAAGCGTCGGTTAACTCATCTCGAACGTCATCTGAAATGTCTGCTGTAGCCTCCGCAGAAGTTGCCTCACGTACTTCGCGAGCCTTCTTTTCAAGGTCTGCTGCAAGTGCTGCAGAACTTTGTTCATTACCATCTACTACGTCTTCGTAAAGTGCCGATGCTGTATCAAGTGATGTCATGACCCATAGTTAAAAGCATCCAGAGTAGAGACGCGACCCCTGCAATACCTGAAGTATAAAAAGTACTGTTTTTTAGCTTAAATAAGCCATTTTATAAGTGCAGGCGATCTGCCTTTTTGTACGTAAAGAACGTACATGCCATCTTATGTTCTGCATCGACTGGGTGGTCTGCCCTTGTCACCTCTTCCCATTCAGGGCCAATAGTCGGAAACTCTTTATCCCCCTTAATCCACGCATGAACACGAGTGAAATACAGATAATTTGCTATCGGAATAGCATGTTTATAGATCTCTGCTCCACCGATTATAAATATTTCTTCTTTCTCATCTTTTTGTGCATACATAATGGCCTCCTCTAGTGTCGACGCAACCTGCGCACCCTCTGCCTTATAGCTTCCATCCCTACTCACCACAATATTCGTACGCTTTGGTAGAGCACCACTCGGTAGCGACTCAAAAGTTTTACGACCCATAATAATTGGATGCCCGGAAGTCTTTTTTCGAAAATGTTTCAAGTCATCAGGAAGATGCCATGGGATATCGTTCTCACGACCAATAACATTATTCTCCGACGCCGCAACAATTATTGAAATACGCATGCGCACACTATACAGCGATTGGCGCTTTAATCCCAGGGTATGGATCGTACTCAGTTACTTCTATGTCGTCGTAGGTAAAGTCGAACAAGTTTTTCACATCAGGATTAAGTTTGAGCTGTGGAAGCGCGCGAGGCTCTCTTTCCAGTTGTGTAAGCGCTTGTTGCATATGATTACTATACAAATGCACATCACCAAACGTATGCACAAAGTCTCCGACCTGAAGTCCACACTCCTGTGCCACCATGTGTGTCAGCAATGCGTACGATGCAATATTAAAAGGAACACCAAGGAAGATGTCTGCAGACCGCTGATACAACTGGCAGCTTAACTTTCCATTAAGAACATAAAACTGAAAGAAGCAATGGCACGGAGGAAGTGCCATCTTTCCATTTGCAGCATTCTCGCTAGGACTTATAGATGTATCTGGTAAAAACTCCGGGTTCCATGCACTGACTATCATTCTTCTCGATGTCGGGTTCGTCTTAATCTCATTTAAAACCCACTTCACTTGGTCAACACCATTAAAGTCTCTCCACTGCTTTCCATACACAGGCCCCAAGTCTCCATCTGGCGTCGCCCATTCATCCCAGATCTTCACACCATTCTCTTGTAAGTATGCGATATTGGTATCTCCTTTTAAAAACCATAGAAGCTCGTGTGTAATAGAGCGCATGTGCACTTTTTTCGTTGTAAGAAGGGGGAAACCTTCTGACAGATTAAACCGCATCTGTGCACCAAAGAGGCTTACTGTTCCTGTTCCTGTCCGGTCACCCTTCTGGGTACCAGTATCCATAACTTGTTTTAATAGCTGAAGATATTGCTGATCTGCATTGTTCATAGGAAAGAAGCATAGCAGATCAATTTGGGAGAAAAACCTTTTTGCTGAGAATAGGAAAGTAAGGTATAATATACATACAAACACACATGGATCACGAACAGCACGCACCACAGTTAGAATCTGAGCCAGCTCCGAATGAGCCAGGGGATAACGTCGTAGAAAAATTAACAGAATCCACTGCAGATAACATTCGAAACGTTGAAGGTCAAACAGAGGTACCGGTATATGTCTATGCGACAATGGATACAGCAGGAAACAAAATTATTCAAATCACCGATGAAGATGCAGATTTTCAATTGCAATTTTCCGGTGAGCTTTCGGATGAAGACGCTGCAGCTCTCGATTCTACACTGCATTTTGAGGGAAAACTCACTGCTATTGAGCCGCAGAGTCAGTCTCAATCTTTCAATGAAAGCTTTGGCCTTACAGAGAGCTGGGGAAACTGGGGTGACGCATTCATGGACAATAGGTTTGATTACTTTGGCCAAGCGACGCTTAGGCTCTCAGAAGACTTTACACTACCACCGACGCTGGAAAAATATCTTGTAACAGATGCAGATCAAGAACACCCTATAGACAGAGAGTTCTTACAAGACTCAATAGAGTTTCAAAAGATGCAAGAGTAATCTACTGACTTGGAACAGAGACCTCATCCCCAAATAGCTTTGTTTCAAGCTCTACTCCAATATTACCAAAGCTTGTATTACTCACCAAGAAAGACTCTATACTGCGTAGCCATCCATAGTTTAGCGCGAGCGCTGTGACAATAAGAATGGCACCAGACACCTGTTTAATGCGTCCTGAATACTGGGAGATCTTCCGAGAGCTTTGCACTGCTGCCTGTCCACCGTATCCAATAATAGTCAGTGGAATTGCCGTTCCAATACCATAAGCAAGTAAGAGAAGCGCTGACTGAATGCCTGGCTGGTCTTGTACCAGTGTCAGTGCAAAACCAAGAGCAGGCCCTGCACACGGAACCCATACAAGCCCCATCGTAAGTCCGATGATGAATGCAGTGATGGGATTGTCTTGTCCTAGTTCTCCACTCGCTTTTTGTTGTACGTTTGTACCAAGCTGTTGAATGCGCGTTGCAACCCATCCACCAACCTCCATAAGAGTAGCCCCTATGGTCTGCGCAATTGTCATAACTATCCAGCCATCGCTATAGTAGAAAAATCCTCCAAGCACTGCTCCGGTTAATTGCAATTGCTTATTGTGAGTAAGAAAACCAAGTCCAAATAACAATAGAATATAGTACGTCGTAACACGAATGTAATCCGTGAGACCAACAAACTGCTGAAGCAGTGTTGCAAGCAAGAACGTAAACCCAACAAAACTAATAAGCATACCAACAATGGTATACAAAGGACGCAACTTACTCTTTCCAGCAATAGAGACCCCAAGAACGATTGGAACCAAAGGGAGAATGCACGGCAGAAGAATGGTTAACATTCCTGCCACAAACATGGTGATATATAAACTCGTCACAGAATTATAATACGGTAATTAACCAAGGAGTGCACGTAGCGCAGACTGTGCAGGGAATGACACACGTTCGATTTCTTTTCCACTACCATCAATCAACACAAATGTGTCTTGCCCATTCACACCGTACTGCTTACGAAGCTCAGTTGCTGTATCAAAATCAATCTTGTACACAGTACGTGGAAACTTCTCAGCGTTGTACCATGACTCTAGTAGTCCGTTATTTTTCTTACATGCAGGACACCACGTTGCATGAAAGAAAAGAACAGATGTCTTTCCGTTACCAATAACACCGTCTGTATATGCAGTGTAGCTGCCTTCAGCTGCTACCTCTGTATCCATTTCTTTGTGATCCTCCATTGGCTCTTCTTTCTTCATTTCTTCTTCTTTCATTTCCTCTTTTTCATCTGCCTTTTCCATTTCTTTTTCCTTTTCGATATCAGCTTCTACTTTAGCCTTTGCCTGCATCTTCTGACGCTCTTCTATAGCATTCACTTGGTCACGCGGAGGAGTATCTTCATCTGGCTGAAGTTCTGTTGGAACTTTACAAGCAGTCAAAGTCATCGTAAGGACGAGGAGTGCAAAAAGTGAGTGACGCATAAGAATGTGTGGGAAAATACAAGTCTATTCTACGAAGAACCATCCAAACTACAAGGGCTATTCAGTACAAAAGGTAATCTGTCTTACGAAAGTAATTTTGATAGGTCGTTTCTCTTATATACAAGCGAAGAAGGACAATCTTCTTTCAGAGGACAACCAGCACAATTACGGTTAAATGCAGAGCAAACAGCTCTTCCATGAGCGACCATAAGATGCGAAAGAATGGGCCAATCCTTATGCGGAGTTGCATCCATCATTTCAAGCTCTATGCGATGCTGGTTCTTAGACGCAACAAGTCCCATTCTATTGAGCAGTCGTATGTTATGCGTATCAATAGGAATTCCTTCAATGACACCAAATGCAGTCGCAAGTACTACCGCTGCGGTCTTACGCCCCACACCTCTTAATGTCAGCATACCTTCCATGGTACGAGGAACTTCTCCATTAAAATCTGTGATAATAGTCGCGCATGTTTCCTGAATGGCTCTGGCTTTCACATGAAATGTTCCGCAACTACGAATGTCATTTTCGAGCTCCTCTGGAGGAACGTTTAAATAATCCTGTGGTACTCGGTATTTTACAAACAATGTTTTGGTGACAACATTCACCCGAGCATCTGTGCATTGTGCAGCAAGAATAGTTGCAACAAGGAGCTGCAATGGGTCTTCAAAGTCCAACGTACACTTTGCCTTAGGGTAAAGCTTTTTCAACTCTTTCAGTACAACATCAACAGTAAGCTTTTTCATAAAACTAGTATGGCACTAGTGCTTCTTGATCGCTATAGTCAGTCACCCATGTCGACCTTCCCAACATTCACCGTTTTCGATACAGAGACCACCGGTCTCGACCCTCGAAAAGGTGATAAAATTATCGAAATTGCAGGACTAAAGATTGTCGACGGAGAGATTCGTGAAGACTTAAGTTTTGTAAAACTCGTCAATCCTGAACGCACCATTCCATGGGAGGCAAAGCAGGTAAACAAAATATCAGATGAGGCTGTTGCATCAGAACCGACTATTGACCATATCCTTCCCGAGTTTTTTGAATTTGCAAAAGACACGATCCTCATCGCCCATAATGCAAACTTCGACCTAGGTTTTCTAGAGGTAGAGAAAGAGCATTGCTGGGGGTATATAGAAGTACCAGAATGCCTCTGTACGATGAGACTTAGCCAGACGCTCTACCCAAGTGAGTTCAGACATAACCTCGATGCAGTATCAGCTCGCCTCGGCATAACTATGCCTACGGACCGTCACAGAGCCCTTCCAGACGTTATCATGACTGCTCAAGTTCTACTCAAGATGATAGAGCAAGGTAATATTTCTGACATAGAACAGTTGCGAAGAATGGCTGGAAAGAAGAAACTGGTGGCATAATGACCGTCCTTCCAATCATCAAAGGCGAAGAAACAGAAGTACTGCGAACAAAAGCAGCAACTGTTCTTCAGGTCACAAAAGAAATCCTGAAGCTTATTAAAAATATGGAAGAAACTGTAAAGAAGGCAGAAGGCCTAGGTCTCGCTGCACCACAGATCGGACAGTCCGTCAGAGTATGCCTAGTTATGCTTCACGGAAAAATGACACCGATGATCAATCCAGAAATTACGTGGAGATCAGAAGAGGCTACTGTCATGACCGAAGGATGTCTCAGTCTTCCAAAGATAGAAGTAGAGGTAACACGTCCTGTCGAAGTCATTGTAAAATACACAAATAAAAAAGGTCAGGAGCAAGAGAGGCGTTTACATGATCTCGATGCAAAAGTTATGCAACACGAGTTTGACCATTTGAATGGGGTTCTGATTGTGGATTATCAATAGAAATCAGACTATTTATATATTAGTTATATCGTATAATATTTATACGTTTCAGCCTGCCTCCCTCACCGGAAGCAGGCTGTTTTTTCATGCAATTTATAGAAGTTTTGGTACAATCATTATGAAATGACTCCAGACTTAGAAGTAATTACCAGCCTTCGCCTCTGGGCTACGGCCGGCAAGTCGGCCTCACTCACCCAACTATTATGCCAGAATTAGAAGTAATCATCGGATTGGAGGTTCATGCTCAAATGAGCACCAAGACCAAGATGTTTTGCGGATGTGATAACGATGCATTTGGTAAAGCACCAAATACCACTGTCTGTCCTATTTGTATGGGACACCCAGGAACTCTGCCTACCCCTAACGCAGTCGCAATTGATAAAGCAGTACTCGCATCACTAGCGCTTGAGTGCACTATTAACAAAGAGAATCACTTCGATAGAAAACACTACTTCTATCCAGACCTTCCAATGGGATTCCAGATCTCTCAGTTCGACTTCCCTCTCTCTGAAAAAGGAACCGTTACGTACGACATTATCGACGATTCCGGAAAAGTATCTGACACCAAAGTATGTGGCATCACACGTTTGCACATGGAAAACGATGCAGGAAAGCTCACCCACAAAGGCACAACAACACTCTGCGACTACAACCGTGCCGGTACCCCACTTATGGAAATTGTGACAGAGCCAGATCTTCGTAGCGAACAAGAGGCAGTCGCATTTGCGCAGGAGTTGCGCCGCATTCTTATTGCAGTGAATGCATCGCAGGCCGATATGTTCAAAGGAATGATGCGGTTCGATGCATCTATTTCTCTGCGAGAAAAAGGAACCGAAAAATTAAACCCTCGTAGCGAGATCAAAAACTTAAACTCCTTCAAGGCACTCGAACGAGCGCTGCAGTACGAAGAGAAGCGACTCCGAAAAGAATGGGAGGATAACGATGGTCCGCGAAAAGGAGACATCACCGTTGGGTGGCAGGACGACATTGGTAAGACTCGCCTACTGAGGGAGAAAGAAACAGCAGACGACTACCGTTACTTCCCCGAACCAGACATTCCACCGCTTACCTTTACACAAGAAGATATAGACGCAGTACATGCGACACTCCCAAAACTCCCACGTGCACAAAAAGAAGATTACATGGACATGGGTATCGACGAAAAACAAGCACTACAACTTGTAGATCAAAGCGATCTACGGTCTATCTTCGACGCTGTCTATGCCACAACAAAAGATGCAAAGAGGACATCTAGCTTGGTACTCATGCAGCTTCTCGGATTCCTTAATGCAGAAGAAAAAGAAGTGAATGATGGCCCAGATCCAACTAAAATCTTAGAACTTGTCGCAAAGATCGACGATGGAACCATTTCTGCTAATACAGGGAAAGACGTACTGCAGAAGATGGTAGAAACCGGAAAGTCTGCATCCGAGATTATCGAAGCAGAAGGCATGCAACAGATTAGTGATGACGGTGCCATTGAAGAAATGGTACAAAAAGCCATTGATAGCAATCCAAAAGCAATCGAAGACTTTAAAAACGGAAATGAGAAAGCACTCGGTGCCATTGTCGGGTTCGTTATGAAAGAATCTAAAGGGCAAGCAAACCCTGGAAAGGTAAACGAGATTTTGAAGAAGAAACTATAAACTACTCAACCCTACTCATATACTCACCAGACTCTGTATTGATTTTTAGCTTATCTCCTTCATTAATAAAGAGAGGGACGTTAACTGTTGCACCACTTTCGAGTGTTGCAGGCTTTGTACCACCAGTTGCAGTGTCTCCTTTAACACCTGGGATAGTTTCTACAACCAAGACATCAATAGTTGCCGGAAGATTAATACCAATCGGCTGGTCATCAAACACCATAGCGTTTAATTCCTGTCCTTCAGATAAGAACTTAGCATCATCACCTATTGTATCTGCTGTTAGTTCAAACTGGTCGTACGATGTAAGGTCCATAAAAGTAAACGTTGAGCCATCACCGTATAGGTACTGCACATTTCGGTAGCCAACATCAGCTGGTTCTAGCTTATCGTTCCCTTGAAAAGTCTTTTGAATAACCGATCCTGTTTTGAGATTCTTCATTTTTGTAGCCATACAACCACCTTGCCTAGCAGCCTTTGAAAACTGATTCCATGTAATCAGGTACGGGTCTCCATCGATAACCACTGCCTTGCCTTTCTTTAATTCTGCAATAACGTACATACCTCCAGTGTATGCAAAAACTATTCTGATTCAAAACCGAATTCTACTTAAATAGTAGATCCTACGTTCTCCCATCGAAGCTTTACGATCTCTTTATATACCTTATCTGGAAAGCTTTCTGGTCCATCAGGCAATGTCATAGCAAGTCTTCGAAGAATACGTCCCTGGTCTGGATGTCCATCAAGTGCTTTCATCTCTGCAATAAACTGATTGATACGAGAGTGTGTCAGGTTATAGAGGAAAATCTTTTTCTTGATACCCATAACAATTTCCATAACTTCTTCCTCTGAAAGCACAACAGTTGTTGTGTCTGTTGGGGGTGGAAGATACGAAGCGATATCGCTGAGAAGTTCAGCATCGATATCTACTCCTCTATTACTTGCAACATGAAGTGACGTCGCTAAGAACGCAAGAAGTGTCTTTGCCTCTTTATACATCAGAGGATGCATTGCAATATCCTCTTCTTCTAGAGTCAAAAGATACGGCTGTAAGTCCAACCATACAGAGCGAACAATGTTACTGTCTCCTTCATCAACTGCTCGAACAAGCATAGCGAGTCCATCAAGAAGCAGTGTTCCTTTTGCGGTTTCTTCTCCACTAGCTTCAAGCACTGTCTTTGTAATGACATACGATTCATCTCCAGGCTGCACTGCACTATACTGTGCTGCACTCTCTGAAATTGCTTGCTGTATAAGGAGCTGCGCAAGACTTCCCTGTTCAAAGTCCTCTGCAAGAAGCTTCACGGTCTCTGTATACGCACTCAGTGCAACGTCTGCGTTCTCACCTTCGTAAATAAGGGCTGCAGCTTCGTTCAAACGAGTTTCTGCAACTTGCAATCGCTTCTGTACACGGATTTCGGTATCAAATGTCATCATAACATCCATCAACTCTGCAAAACGCTTTACAGGATAGAGCCTAGACGTTGGAAGGATTCCCGCCTGAGCAATGCGACGCTCATGTTGCTGCTGTGCAATACCATGCCTGTGAACCGCATCACGCTGCAAATTTTGATCTGCCCATGTGTACTGATACCATTTATTTGGAAGCTTTTTTACAAGGAAGATAGGATTATCTTCAACAAGCTGCGTGCGCTCTCCTGCGGTTAAGTATGTCTCTTCACCATTCCTTATAACCATTGCGCTGCGATCATAGACTTCAATGTCGACATAATCATCCTCAGCAATAGAGACACTTCCTTTATTAACAGTGATAGTGCCAAAACTACTTGCAACAGTAATACCTGGAAGCTGGGAAGGAACGAGTCCCTGTAACCAAATCTTTCCAGTAAACACCGTTAAAATTGGATCTAATGCAGATGCAACACTCGAACGATCACGAAGATCTTCTAGTTTAATTGTTGTTTTTTCTGCCATACGGATCACTCCGTCATCATGAAGAATAATACTCGCTTCTCCGTCATGCGTCCTAAGCATCATACCTGGCTCAAGGACAAGTTCATGTTCAACTTTCTGCCACATTCCTCCAATAGACACAGATACTTCCCCACGAGTAGGAAGTAGCAACACTTCTGTTTTCGCCACAGTAGAAGAGGCAATGAAGAGCATCGGACTGGTCTGTATCAAGAGAGCAACCAATGCAAATGATGCAACCCACTTCAGCATAACCGGTCCTGCAGCCTCTGGCTGGACTGGCTCTAGTGACTGGAAACTGCGTAACATTCGTGCCCGAAGAACTTCCTTAAAACTCGCTGTTGGCTGCAATGAATCTTTAATATTCTTGAAGGTTTCGTCAACTGGCATTTCAATAGATGGAGCAATACGCTTCCAAATAGTCTTTTGTAATTGTGACTGAGGTGCAATGTCTTTTCGTAGATCGGCAAACATATTTTCGCCAGGTGACATACGACTTTGCACACGCTTGTGAATACGATCTTTTATCTCTGCATCTGGTGAGAGATCTTTGCGGAGGCCGGAGAAGAAAGATTCAGGGTTCATTCAGTAGTTATAACGACTAATAATGGCTTCTGTTACGCATTAAACAGAATAAGCGGTACGATATTCTTTAATATTGTCAGGAAGAACGGTTTCAAGCTTCTTTAGTGCTCTATGCTTCAAGATACGAACAGCACCTTCAGTCATTCGTAGTACACGTGCAATCTCGCTATGAGGCAACTCTGCCATATACGACAAGAGTAATATTTCTCTATATCGTTCTGGTAAATCATCAAGTCCACTATTTACAATTTTTAACATATCGTCTCTTTCAAGTTTCGTATTGGCCTTATTAAAGATGTCCATATCAACAATAGTTTCAGGAAGCTCCTCAAAGCCACGATGTGTTCTATATGAATCTATCACTGTATGTCTGGCAATACGAAAGAGCCATGCAGCAAATGGAACATTCTTGCGAGACTTGTAGGTATGAAGCTTCTCCCATGCTTTGACAAAAATATCTGCGACCAAGTCTTCTGCAGCTTCTGATGGAACTCTAAATGCTGTGTAACGATAAACTTGCAAGAAATACATGTCGTATACCTTTGCAAACGATTCGCTATCACCTTCCTGAGCACGACGAATGTACTCCGGAAGTGCCAATAATGCAGCGGTAGATTTTGAGTCCATAAACTGTGGCGATTCTATCATATAAACGACAAAATCTAGCGATTGTTACTCTTTGGATGAAACTTACTGAACAAATTTTGTATTCAAACCTACCCCTACCCCCTAATCCTAGCCCATTCCTATTCCCACTCAATAGTACCAGGTGGCTTATGAGTAAGATCTTGAAATACCATGTCTATTCCGTCAAGAGAAAGCAATTCTTTGGTCATCTGCTTTAAAGCAAGTTCTGGGATGACTGCCGCGTTCGCTGTCATTGCTTCTTGGCTTTCTACTGGGCGAAGGACAATAGATTGTCCTCCTTCAGACGTACCAAATGGAAGTAATACAACAGGAAACTGCCAAATATCTGCATAAAACCCTGCATCGTACATAATACGATGCACCAAAGCGTCTGCCTCTCTCAAAAGGTCTGACCGCTTCATCGTGACATATCCGGGGGTGAATACAAACTCCGGAACCTCCGCATGGGACGTGCACATAAGGACCCTGTTAAATGCACTCGACTGGTTCGGGATAGATGTTGCCAAATTCCAACACTGCTCGTTTGGATACTGCTCGTGTGTGAAAAGCGACACCGCATGTCGGTAACTCCGCCCGTCTCCTTGAACACCAACAGACTGCACAGGAAGTCCTGCATGTGTAATAGCAATATCTAGATCCTCTTCAATAGTCGATGCAGACTGCGCACAAAGAATACGCACACCGAGTCCTGGTCCTGGGAATGGATGACGCCATACAAGGTCGTGTGGGAGACCAAGCTCAACGCCTAGCTCTCGTACTTCGTCCTTATACAAATCACGCAGTGGCTCTATCACAAAACCTTCTTCCATCATCTTTTGGATTTCTGGAATACGATTGTGATGTGTTTTAATCTTATCTGCATTCTTCGTCTCTCCTGTTTCAATAGTATCTGGATAAATAGTTCCCTGCCCAAGCATCCATCCATCATCCATCGTCAGCCCCATCTCTTCACTCACTCTGCGTTGTACACTTAGGAATGCATCTCCAATAATCCACCTCTTGTCTTCCGGCTCATACACTTCAACAAGTTTTTTCAAAAAATACTGCGATGCATCTTCAATGCGCAAGTTATCTATTCCAAGCTCTTCAAATGCACGACCAACGAGAAGCACTTCATCTTTACGCATCATTCCCGTATCTACCAAGAGTCCTTGCACACGGTCTGTTCCAAGGATTTTATTAATCAACACAAAGGCGACAGTGCTATCAACACCGCCTGATACCATCATAAATATTTTACGATCACCCACTTCCTCTTTAATTGCATCGCCTATATTTTTTACATAGCTTCCAATATTCCAAGGCTCTGCATTGCACAAGCTTACAAAATTCTTAATAAGATCTTGTCCATACTCTGTATGAACAACCTCCGGATGAAACTGTACTCCGTATAAATCTTTTTCTGTCTGAGCGACAAATGCAAACTCGCAATCATCCGACTTTCCAATGCGCATAAACCCTTCAGGTAACGCAGAGACAGCATCACCATGACTCATCCACACTGTCATTTCCTCCGGTAAATCACTCAAAACCTTTACATCAGTATGTTCAAGTTGCAGCTTTGCCTTTCCGTACTCTTTTACTGTGCCAGGGCTTACCGTACCGCCGAGAGCCTGCACCATCCACTGGAGCCCATAACAAATACCAAACACAGGAATGGCGAGATCAAAAATACCAGGATCACCCTGAGGACTCTCACTGTCATACACACTCTGAGGACCACCAGAAAGAATAATACCAGCAGCATTCTTTAGCTCTTCTGCTGGGGTATCTGCATCCATAATTTCACTATATACACCACATTGCCGCACTCTACGGGCAATTAGATGGGCGTATTGCCCCCCGAAATCGAGTACGATAATTGATTTCTGATGTTCCATGAACGCAGTGTACTAATTCTGAAGCATGAATGCGAGTTCTTGACTTTCTATTCTCAAAAGAGTCAAATGCAATACTATGACCATACCAACTGCTGAAGAAGTTCGAAGTAAATCCTCAAACGTAGACAATGTTTTTTTAAGAGCAGTAGAAAGCTATCGTTATGGGACACCTCAGCCAGATGTAATACGAACTATTGCTGACTATAAATCAGAGGCACTTTTACTCATTGCAGACATCATCGAAATAGCACGTGCGGAAGATCCTGAAAAGAACAGCCATAAATCTGTAGAACAACTTTTGGCAGATCCTGAATCAGCAAAAAGATTCCACGACCGGTTTATGGATGTACTTGGGCGAAAGATTAATCGCCCTATAAATGCTGTCGAAGAAGGAAGAATGGTAGACCCTATGGCAAACACAAAAGCGATTTTGCTAGGTGCTACAAAGTACGCTACTCAGTAAAAACTATGTCTATCCTCGACCGCATCACCGAAATAACTGCATCATCGAAAGGTGATGAAATAATCAAGATTTGTGATGCAATCATAGCGGAATACGCAGATGACTTTCGTGAACAACTCGGAAAACTTCTCAAAAAAAAGAAAACTGATCGCGAAGCAATTGTCGAAACTGTATTACAAAGTAGGAACATGGCAGATGGAAGAGCTGAGCATTTCAAAGTAAGTACATTAGATAGAAAAAAGGCAGACGAGCAATTGCGGAGCGTCTACGTACGCATAATTACTACACTTATTCAAAAGGGTAAGCTTAAAAATCCAACAGGTAAAGAGGTGGAAGCGAAAGCATTATCCAGAGCTCACCACCAGTGCATGATAAGCCTTCATGCTATTCGGTCTACTTTTTCAGATGAGTTCGATATAACTTCTGACGACAGCATTGCCGACTTCCTGACGACTCTCAACGAAGACGATCCTCCACCAGTAAAAGCACATCTGGATATCCCTCAAGAGCAACGGTCCGATACCCCTCCTCCTACTCCTTCTCCAAAGACACCGCCGCCAGAATCCACGTAGTATACGCCACTGCGCTTCCCTCCCATGCATGTAAGAAGAGTGCCGCGATACTTATACCAACAAATGGAAGTAATGCATACGGACTACTGCGAAGCCGAAGCAACACAAAAATTATTAATGTTATAAACAAGACAAACCCAAGGATCCCCATTTCGACACCCATTTGCAGGTACCAGTTTTCTGGTAGAAGTGGGCAGTTGCATACTCTGCCGTGTGGCTGAACTTGAATGTCTCCTGTAAACACACACAGGTCAGGCCTATCGGATGCCCACGACGCATCACTCCCTTCTGGGAGGTGTACACATGCATCACTTACCCTGTTGCTTGCAGGACCTGCTGTTCCGAGCCCAAGCCCGAGAGGATTCTCTTTCATCACTTCAATAGCTTCTAACGGCCGAGCAAGGTGATTACTATTCGATGCACTTCGCATTACTATGTCCGGTGCAAAGGAATACAAAACCATGAATGCCAAAAGTGATGCACTAAAAAGTCCACCAAGGGCGTAAAAAAATACTTTTCTCGGGACACTCTTGAAGAGCACTATCAAAAAGATCACACCAGATGCTATCCACGCACTCCGTGAAAACGTCAGAAGAATTGCAATCGCAATGAGAATAAGAAACATGTATCGACGTCGAAGCAGTGCAATACTCCAAGGAAGAAGCAGCCACAGTCCCAACTGATTCGGTCCACTCATTGTTGACTGAATGCGCCGAACCCCAAGCGACTCTATCTGCTGGAATGCAGCAAGTGGACCATTTGGAACATAGAGCGAATGCAAATCACTATAACCAAAAAGAGAAAAGAATGATGAAGGGAATGCAAGAGTAGCAATACCAAAAGCTGCAACGACGCTTCCAACAATAAGTAGTACAGATATGAGCCTCTTTCGAAATGCATCCGACCACTGCACACGTCGAAGAATGACAAACGCAGCAAGTGGAATGAAATCGTATTTAAATCCGAAAAGATAGAGCTTCCAATCCCCATCTGTCATCGCAGTAACCATAACCGAAAGAATGAGCATGGTAAGAATCAACCAATCAAACATATCGAGCCTTGGCATTTTTGCCTTCTGCACTATCTCTTTGCAGGCGAGAGCAAGAATAAGAAGAAGCACAGCCTCTTTCCAGAGCGACAAGCTCACCATTGGCGCATTACCTGAACCCTGTAACGCCTTCGTACCAACCGTTACCAAAAACGCATGAAGCGGCAGGAGAACCAGCAAGAAGAGAGTCAAACGTTGGCGAAGGGATTGAAGCATCGTACGTAGTATTAAGGGATACGTATTACGGGGCAAGGGATAATCCCTTATCCCTTAATACTTTCCCCTTACCCCAACCCAATCCGTTCTTCCTCTGCTCTAAATATTTCGCCCTTTGAAAGGACATCCTCCACGGCATCGATACACTTACTACTGACATTTTCTCCGTAGATCTTTGGCTTCGCTCTCATATCTGCATTGTCCCAAGCGTACTCAACCATCTGCTTAATAAGGTTTCCATCGATAGGTGGAGCAATAAGGTTTCCACCGTTAATACCAGACTCTGGCCTATCGGAACCGAAGCGAAGTGTGACACATGGAACACCCATCACATTCATCTCCTCTTGCATAGACCCACTATCTGTCGCACACACTGCAGCCTTATTCATCGCAGCAATAACATCGACGTACTCTGCCCACACTGGGCTATACACAAAGTTGTCGTAGTCCTTATTCATCTGGTCGACTTCATCTTTTAGGCCAAAGTTCTTCAGTGCTGATTCTGTTTTAAATAGTGAGATTAAAAGAACTTTACGACCATCTTCAATGAGCATTTTCATTGCCTCGTAAATGGCACGGAAGCGCTTTTCGTTTGTACAGTTTTCACCGCGGTGAATACAAAAACGAACGAAGTTTCCGTCAGCAAGCTCTGGATGCTTTTCAAAAATTGTTGAATCTTTTGATCTGTCGAGTGCATCATGCGTTGCATCTGCAACACTATTTCCAACAACAAAAATACGATCATCACAGTATCCTTCATCCAGTAAGAACTGCCTGTCGAGTTCTACAGGAGCAAGGTGCACACCGGTTCCAGCTTCTGCACTACGAGTATTGAACTGTTCTGGGAATGGCTCTTGTGATCCTCGTTCCCAGTTGTTGCGGTCCTGCAGAAATGCATGCCATGCTTTGCAGTCGAACCCTTCATCGCTCAGTCCAAACTCTTTAAACTTCGGTGTCAGTGTTCTGATCCCTGCTTCAACGTGTACAGATGCAAACTTGTGGCAATACCCTGCATTCGCAGCTGCCATACATGTCGTAGTGTCTCCGTGCACATATGGAATAACGATCTTTCCTTTTTCTTTAAGCTCTCCAATAACATGTCCGAGTCTTCCAATAATAAGGCTTACCACTTCATGAGCAGCGCCACGAACATTCAAATTGAAATCTGGCTGCACACCAAACTCCTTAAGCATACCTCCGGACAAATTCTCATCGTAATGCTGGCCAGTGTGACCAAGAACAACCAGGTGTCCTCTATTCTTTAGCTCTCTATACAGTGGAATTTGTTTAATAATATCTGGCTTTGTTGCAATCATGATCAGATGAACATTCTTATCATCGCTCGCCGCAATGTCATCGTAAAACGCCTCTGATAGATATTCGATCTCTTGCATACGTATGACAAGGATAGCGAAAAAATACGCTATGACTAGTAAGAATACTGCTTTCTACACAGTTCCTTCTTCCACTTTAGACTCTTTCAGAGATGCTCCTTTGGTGACTATTCCTTCAACATGCATAATCTCGTGACTGATCATCTTCTCGCCATCAAATTTGTAGATATATGGTGTACACAGTCCAATTTCTAATGCTGCTGTAACATCTGGTGTCAGCCCTTCAAGGTTTTTTACAATTGGACGGAGGCTATTGCCGTGAGCAGCAACGATAACTGTCTTACCCGCAGCAAGGTGTGGCAAAATATACTGCTGAAAGAACGGCCATGTGCGCTCTTCACAATCCTGCATACTTTCTCCATTCGGAGGACGCGTTGCGAAGCTCCTGCGCCACAGTTGCACCTGCTCTTTTCCATGCTTTTCGACAGTTTCCGCCTTGTTTAACCCCTGCAAGTCTCCGTAATGACGCTCGTTTAATGCAGAATCATGAATAACTTCCGGAGTCTGCCCAAGTTCTTTTAAGATAATATCAAGCGTACCAGTTGCACGCTCAAGACGAGACGTGAATGCGATATCAAACGTAAAATTCTTTAGTGCTGCAGCTGCTAGTGCAGCGTCAGCTCCTCCACGCTCTGTCAGTGGGACATCTGTCCAACCAGTAAACCTGTTTTCTAAGTTCCATTGAGATTGGCCGTGTCTGATAGCAATAAGTGTTCCCATGGACAGAAGGTTACCTTTATTTCTTCTTCTATCCAAATTTTGCTATACTTCAAGCCTGATGGACATCAAAAGACTATCTCGTCGGCGC
>JABJGX010000010.1 GCA_018662075.1 Candidatus Peregrinibacteria bacterium
ATTAAAGGTGATGATGGGACCCCAAAGACGATGAGTGCCTTTCGTGTGCAGTTTAATAATGCTCGCGGGCCATACAAAGGTGGTATTCGTTTTCACGAGGAAGCAGATGAAGACGAGGTAAAAGCGTTGGCTGCTTTGATGTCTATTAAAACTGCAGTGGTAAACATTCCCTTTGGCGGAGCAAAAGGAGGTGTTCAAGTGAATCCTAAAGAGCTTACAAAGGGGGAAGTGCAACAGGTAGCACGTGAGTATGTTCGTGCTTTTCAAGAACATCTTGGGCCAGATATCGACTGTCCTGCACCAGATGTTAATACGAATCCAAACATTATGGCGTGGATGCGCGATGAATACGAAACTCTGACAAAGTCGTATAGCCCTGCGATGATTACCGGAAAGCCGCTTTCATTTGGTGGTTCACTTGGTAGAGACTCGGCAACTGCCAGAGGAGGATTCTTTATTTTGCAAGAGATGGTCGACCGTTTGGCATTAGATCCATCCGACATGCGCGTTGCTATTCAGGGCTTTGGAAATGCAGGAGCACATATGGCGAAGTTCTTACATAATGCAGGGTACATCGTCGTTGCAGTGTCAGATTCACAAGGGGGAATCTACAGCCCAGAAGGAATAGATCCTGTACGCGTCTCAAAGTACAAAGAGAAAACAGGAGCGGTAACAGGGGAGTATTGTGAAGGGTCTGTCTGTGATATTAGTCGTATGAATATGGATAACGTGAAGAAGGTGACCAATGCAGAGTTGCTAGAGATTGATTGTGACATTCTCATTCCTGCAGCTCTTGATAATGTGATCACAGCAGATAATGCAGACCGCATTAAGGCGAAGTACATTTTGGAACTTGCCAATGGCCCAACAACACCAGAGGCGGATGCGATACTTGAGAAGAAGGATGTTCGCATCATTCCAGATGTCCTAGCAAATGCAGGAGGAGTGACAGTAAGTTACTTCGAGTGGTCACAAGGGAGAAGTGGGGAGCAATGGACGGAAGACATAGTCGATGACCGTCTGAAAAAAGTAATGCTTGATGGCTACAAGGCGGTTCGACGTGAAGCACGTCGTGAAAACTTAACCTATAGAGAAGCGGCGTTCGCTGTTGGTATCAAAAAGATGTTTGATGCTATGACCGTGAGAGGCTGGCTTTAATTTTTAATCTCAATTACCCTACTGACCATGAAAGATGTTGCAATTGTTGGCCTTGGATGCGCTGCATATACCGCAGCGGTTTACACTGCTCGTTATAAGCTCGATACAGTTCTTATTGGTGAGGTTGAAGGAGGAATGGGTATGAGTGCTGCGGAGGTTGGAAACTGGCCTGGGAACATTGATATTTCAGGACCTGATCTTATGGAGAATTATAAAAATCACGCTCTGAGTTTCGAGAACGTCGAACACAAAGTTGGTCGTGTTGAAAAGGTTGAAAAGACAGATGAAGGGTTTCTACTCACTATGCAAAATAGTGATACCCTCGAAGCACGAACAGTGATATTTGCGACAGGTAGTAACAAGCGTCACCTTGGAATTCCAGGAGAAGAAGAGTTTTCTGGAAAAGGGGTCACGTACTGTGCAACATGTGATGCATTCTTTTACCGTGGTAAAGACGTTGCAGTCCTCGGAGGAGGAGATAGCGCGGTTGAAGGCGCGGCAATTGCAGCTCAAGTTGCGAACAAAGTGTACCTAGTTCATCGAAAAGATACGTTCCGCGCGGAGCCGTATTGGGTTGATAAGGTCAATGAGAAGGATAACGTCGAATTTGTTCTGAATACCAATGCTATTGAAGTGATTGGAGACCAGAAGGTCACCGGTTTGAAGCTTGATACGCCATGGAATGGGTCCGATACGCTTAATGTTGACGGTGTCTTTATCGAAATTGGAAGCATTCCAGCGGTTTCTCTTCCAAAGAACATCGGATGCACGCTGGATGATCGTGGTCATATTTTGGTCGATGATGCTATGAAAACCAGCATTCAAGGAGTATTTGCAGCAGGAGATGTGAGTAGTGGAAGTAACCACTTTGCTCAATTCGCCACAGCTGCAGGAGAAGGCTCTGTAGCCGCAAATTCTGTGTTTAACTACCTTCAAGCAGGGGAATAGCTTCTTTTTAGACTTTTTCTTGCTATTTAGTCCTAGATCCGTATCCTGTGTGCACTATGCCAAGAGGAAAACGTACCGTATTCGCGATGCTCTGCAAGAAGTCTGGAAACAGAGTGGGCACTTTGCGTTTCCATAAGCAAGATAAGGCAGGTAAGGGTTGGAAGGACCACGCAGACGGTATGAAGAAGTACTGCGGTATCTGTAAGACACGCGAAGATGTGAAGTTCAAAGAAGAACGTCATTCTAAATAGGAATGGACGACCTAAAGCATGAACGTAGGGCTGTCTCTTTTGTTATGGCTAGCAGCATGATTGAAGGAGGTTTTCCTATATTCATTAACCAGGCATCTAGAGTGTTTCCGATGATGTTTTTTGCAGGAGTCACTACATTTATTGGTGCCATTTTCCATATTGGAATACTGACCCATCAAAAAAAGCTGCGTCAGCATCTTCCACTAAAAACGTGGGGCTTTATAGGAGGGGTAACACTCTGCAATTCGGTTATTGCGTTATTGTTCATTTTTGCAGGTACCAGGTACACCTCTGGTATTAATACCGCTCTGCTGATGCAGTCTGAAATGCTTTTTTCATTCATCTTCTTTCGCGTGATAATTGGGGAGCATATCTCTATACGTCAGATGATAGGAGCGTTAATAGTGCTAACAGGTACATTAACAGTGCTTTATAATGGATCATTTGCACTGAATGCTGGAGATATTCTTATTGTTCTTGGAACGATGTTTTTTCCAATTGGAAACATGTGTGCCAAGAAGGCGTTGGAAGTTGCATCATCATCGTATGTACTTGCCGTTCGTCATATTGTCGGTGGTACGGTGTTTACAGTGCTTGCATTTTTGTATGAAGACATCACCTTACAGATGTTTTCACTTGTATGGGATCACATTTATCTCGTTCTCTTTTACGGTATTATTGTTCTGGTGATATCAAAATTGTGTTGGTATGAAGGTCTTAAAGATCTCGCTTTGTCGAAAGCGGTATCTATCATGCTTGGGTATCCAATTTTCAGTATGATTTTTGCAATGGTCTTTTTGCATGAAATACCTACTGTGTATCAGGTACTTGGAATGAGTATTACTATTGGTGGATTATTTATTCTGGTTAAGCGAAGTTCTCCTTCGACCTTACCGGTAGATATTGTATAGTGCGGATATATGAAAGACGTGTATAGAAGTTGCGCATCGGTAGCTGTGTTCCGCAAGAACGGAGAGCAGATAGAGATGCTTCTTGTGCATAAGCCACGAAAGAAAGATGCATGGCAGTTGCCGCAAGGTGGTGTCGAAGAGGGCGAGTCTATAGAGGAGGCAGCACTGCGAGAAATTCAGGAAGAAGCGGGTATTGCTCCGCGTATTATCGGGAATAGTGGGAAGGTCTATACGTATGATTTTCCAGCAAGTTATAGACGATTTCGTCCAGATAATGTGTGTGGACAGACTGTAGAGTATTTTTTTGGTGAGTTGGATATGGGGATAGATGTTACGGTGGACCAAGATGAGATCGATAGTTTTACGTGGGTAACACGGAAGAAGATTCCAAAATATCTAAAGCGTAAAGCGTATTTGAAACTTGCAATGAATCTGTATGATGATGGAGTAGCACTTCTTACTTAGTATGAGACTTCAGCACTTATCACTAGAAAAATTTCGGAGTTATGACGCTCGTACATTCGATTTTGGTGATGCAAATACACATGTATTTGTAGGGCCAAATGGGATAGGGAAAACGAATATATTAGAGGCGATCTCTTTGTTGTCTTTGACGAAATCTTGTCAGAAGGCAGAGGAGGCGGACATTATCGCATGGGGAGAGGATTACTATCGCGTCAAAGGGCAGGTGCTCACAGGTGATAAAGAGCAGAAGAATCTAGAGCTTGTTAGCCAGATCTCACCACGAAAGCAGAAGGCGTGTTTTATTAATGATGTGAAGGTTAGTGCAGGGGAAATGGTTGGCACACTCCCAACTGTTATATTCCTTCCAAGAGACTTGGAGCTCTTTAACGGCTCACCTGGAAATCGCCGTCACTTTTTGGATCAGTTACTTTGTCAGGTGTCTCCTCAGTATCTACAGACCTTGGTGCAGTATCAAAAGATTCTGAAACAGAGAAATGCTCTTCTTCGAAAGATATCCGATGGAGTTGCCCGAAAGACAGACTTGGCTATTTGGGATGAAAAGACTGCAGAGACTGGCGCAGTTGTTATGCTTAGGCGTTTAGAATTATGCGAAATGCTTCAGTGTACATTTGGACAAGAGTTAAAAGCTCTTGGAGAAGACTGGGAGGGTGCTCGCATAGTGTACGAGCGAAAGGGTCAGGCGCGTGATTTTGAATCTGCAAAGTCTGAAATGATGGATCTACTCTCTCATTTTCAAAGTAGAGATATTATTTTGCAATCAACCACAATAGGGCCGCATAGAGACGACTGGAAAGTGTTGGTAGATGATAGGGACATCTCTACATTTGCATCGCGTGGTCAGCAACGAACTGCCATTTTGGCACTACTCTTTCTAGAAGTCTCGTACTTAGAATTACAACGCGGAGAAAAGCCCGTTGTCTTACTCGATGATGTGTTCTCTGAGCTCGATGATAATCATCAGTCAGCGTTACTAGAATCGTTGGATGATCACCAAGTGCTTATCAGCACAACGCATGTCCCGTCTAATGTGCATGGGGCGAAGGTGTGGGAAATAGGGGGTAGGGTTAGGGTTAGGGGGTAGGGTTAGGGATATTAGACGATGATTGATGCCTGTTTTCCTAGATATGCGCCATAGGCCGCTAAGGCTAATGCATCTGCGGCATCATCTGGCGTTGGGATCTCTTCGAGGTTCATAATAATCTTTACCATTTCTTGCATCTGCTTTTTGTCTGCAGATCCGTCGCCAGTAATACAACTTTTTAGCTGCGGAGGAGTTGGTTCGATAATGGGGATACCAGTTGCTGCAACTGTTGCGAGAATAACGCCTCTGGCTTGGGCAACGTCTAGAGCAGTTTTTTCGTTGACCGAGAAATAGAGCTTTTCGATGACGGCAAGCTCTGGCTTGTTCTCTTTTAGGTATGCAGAGAGGTCGTCTGCTATCTCTTTGAGGCGATCTGCCATGGGTAATCCTGCTTTTGTCTCTATAGTAAGCCATTCTATAGGCGTAACAGACTGGCTAGACTCGCTATCGATGAGGCCTATGCCAATGGTTGCTAGTCCTGGGTCGATTCCAATAATTCGCATAGGCGTAGTGTAGCGTATTGCAAAAAATATATTTTGTAGCCTTATATATACTCTCAGATAGAGAGAAAAGCGGAATTCTGCTATAATAAGAGGATTTAAACACTTTGGATACATCTACTCACCGCCATCGGCACTTCGTAGCTCTACCAGCATTTCTTCTGGTGCTCAGTATGAGTTTTGCGGACTTGAATGGTGATGTTTCTCGCGTCATCTCTAGTGTGACCTCTTCTTTTTCATCAGCAGAAGATTCACTTCTTCCAGATGGTGTCTACGGAGAAATACTTGAAGGGGACCTTCTTACAGAGGACGGCTTATTGCTGACGTCTGGTATCGTACGACTTGGTTCTCAGTCACTGATGTCACTTGCTATAGACTCGCTTACATTAACGGTATTTGATGGAGGCCTGTATGCAGCAAAGACAAATGAGTCTGTTACTATTGCGGCTATTACTTCTCCAGTGTTCGTAACGCATGGTGACCAAAGAGTGGTGGTTCCTGTAGGGATGCAGTGGAGTTTCAGTGAAGATTCTATAGACCCTCTTACAGCAGGCTTTAAAGATTGGATGCAGGCACGCAAACTTTCTCCGCTTCCTTCATACTTCCTTGAAGAGCAGATCATTGCCCTACATTTAGTAGAGCAGCGTACAGAGGAAGACCTGCCAGCTCTTCGTTCTTATTTACCAGTAGATGCTTTGTCTGTAGATACACTACTACTTCCAGTGTCGCTAGCCACAGAACAGAAAGAGAGAGTAGGCCATGTACTTGGTGTTGTTCGTAGCGCTATCGAGGGCAATGACACTGTGTATTTAGCAGAGCTTTCTCAGAATGAAGAAGTATCACTCGCTATGCAGTCTCCTCGTGGTCGTACGATGCTTGGCACACTTCTTAGTCAACGAGAACTCAACACTGCTATGAAAATGGAAGTCTTACTTCGCATTGCAGATACAGAAGCAATGTGGAGTGTGACGTCGTTCCACCCAGAGTACAGGGACATTGCATGGTCACTCATTGGACCAGATGTATCCATCGAGTCACAGTTGGTTCGTGCATTCCTGTTCCCATTTAGCTTGTTCTCCGCAGAGGAGGTATCAGATTTTGTGTTAGACCGTTATCGCGTCACTATCCTTGGAATGGTGCAGAGTGTTGGTGACAATTCTTTGTTTGTCGATAACATGCTCGATGCTCACCTCACCCTTATAGACCGCCTAGAGACAAAGGGATATCCACGAAGGGCAGCACATATGTCCGATACGTTGGTTGCTCTTATCGATTCTATGGAATCGCAGACAGAGTCAATGGTGAGAGCCCTTGAGTATCTGAGCTTAAGCTCTGCTATAGATATAACTCCACTGCCAGAACGGCGGATTGTTGATGCTTCGCCTGAGACGAAAGAAGAGCCAGAACCAGTTGTTCCAGATGTGGTCTATACAGCCCTAGAGGTAGAGGCTATGGCACAGGCGCTACTGCAGGATTCAGGTGCCCTGTTTACCACACAGACTGGTATTGCTGCATATGCTGATAATAAGGCTCGAGTATCTGGGATCTACTTCAGCGCCCCTCTGGAGGACCGAAAAGTAGCCTTCACTTTGGACGTCTATACCAAAATTGTCAGTGCAATAGAGATTAACGGTCAAAAAGACTTCCCCTACGAGCCATCATTTGAAGGATTTGTAGAGTGGATTTCTAAGTAGAAAGAGGGGATTTAATTGACCAAGAGGCCGTTTCTTCGTACCCTATGTGGGCTTTGATGGGCGACTAGCTCAGTTGGTTAGAGCGCTACACTGATAATGTAGAGGTCGCAAGTTCAAATCTTGCGTCGCCCACCATCTAAGAATTAAAAAAGAGGACCACGTGGTCCTCTTTTTATTTATTGCTAGCTGAAAGACTATCGAGTGTTTCCTCGGCTAAGACCACGCCATCCAGCACGGATACACATAGACTGCGCTGTACCTTCTAGGTACTTACATGCATTGCGAGCGAATTCATCACGAGAGTTGATCATGCGGCGAGCATTTCCACCATCTTGGCTGTGACGCCTTAATCGTGAAAGGTTGTAGTTACCAATGCGACGGATATTAGATGTTGTCGTACTTCTGCGAATAACGCGACTGTCACGGACAGTATTACTTCGGCTTACTGCATTTAGTGGTGCGCTAACACGTAGGCGTCCACTGTGTTCAAGAACGTACATACAACGAGATTTTTCGCGTCCTGAGAGCTCTTGGCAACGGGCAGCACCTGCAGCTTTGCGTGACTCAGCACCTGTTAATGGTGTCGATGCAAAGAAAAGAACGCCGATAAGTGCGCTTGAGGCCATAGTTTTCAAAGATGTATTCATAGTATTAGGGGAAGATTTTGTGAAGTATACTGCATAAATATCAAAAGTAAAAAGATCCTGACCACAAATGTCAGTGTATATATCTTATTTATCGTAGATTTTTGTCACACTTTCACCTTTATCTACACTCTGGATGACTTCTGCTAGTAGTGGGGCGATTGGAACGATCGTGAGTCCTTCAAATGCTTTTGGGTCTGTTGCGATAGTATCGGTTACAATGACCTCTTTAAAGGCAGCTTTTTTAAGTCTTTCTATTGCAGGTCCAGAGAAAATAGAATGGGTTGCAATGGCATAGACGTCTGGATTTGCCCCCGCTTCGATGAGGGCTTCTTTTGCAGCACAAAGACTTCCTGCAGTATCAATCATGTCATCAAAAATGATACAGGTCTTTCCTTTGATATCTCCGACGAGTTCCATCATTTCGACTTCTTGATGGCTTGGGCGTGATTTGTGAATGATTGCTAGGTCTGCGTCGATAAGATCTGCAAATTTCTTTGCACGCTTTGCACCTCCTTCGTCTGGGGAAACAACGACAGCATTTTCAAGTTTCTTCTCTAAGATGTATTTTGCAAAGACAGTTCGTGCTTCTAATGCATCTACAGGGATAGAGAAGAATCCTTGGATCTGGTCTGAGTGCAGATTTAATGTCATGACATGATTAGCACCTGATTGCTCTAGTAGCGTCGCAACAAGTTTCGATGAAATCGGCTCTCGCGGTTCAGCTATTCGGTCTTGTCTTGCATATGGGAAGTAGGGGATCACAACGTGAATGGTTTTTGCAAACGAAAGCTTTGCAGCCTGGCACATAAGGAATAGTTCCATGAGGTCTTCATTGACGGACCCAGTTCCTGCAGTTTGTACAATCCAGACATCTTGCCCACGGACAGATTGCTCGTATTTCACGTACCTCTCTCCTGAGCTGAAGTTTTTTAGCTTCACTTTCCCAAGATCCACACCAAGTTCTTTGGCTATATGCTCAGCGAGCTTCAGATGAGATGATCCTGCGAAAAGCTTCATAGTACTACTATTGTAGCAGAAAATCTGCTTTAAATCAGCCTCAATATGGACACTTTAGAGTATGTGGTACCATTTAGGCATGCATGTACGCTTTTCCTCTTGTATCGGCCTCCCCTTAATGGAGGAGGGCGTAGAAGGTGTTCTTGGCACGGTGTCAGGTATACTTATCCATCCAGATACTGCATATGTTGAAGGTTTTTTTGTATATGGCTCTGGGCATGGTCCTTCAAACCTTTTTGTCTCTTCCATGGATATTTCTCGATGGGGGACCAGGCTTTATGTGCGCAATGCAGATGTTATTGCCCCTGCTGATGACCGTATTCGTTTACAGGCTTTACTTGAAGATAATCGCACGGTTCTTGGGCAGAAGATTGTGACTGAATCTGGCGTGCGTGTTGGCCGGTGTAAAGATGTTCAAATCAATACAGACTCTATGCATATAGAGTGGATATTTCCAAAGAAATGCCTTCGATGGGGGGTTGCCTTGCCTGTATCAGAGGTTATTGAAGTTACGGTGGCTGCCATTATCATAAAAGATAGACTGAAGGCAGAGAAGTCTCCGAAGAATGCAAAGGTTCCACGAGGGGCGTTTGCAGAATTGTCGGATGCTCCACTTGCGGGTCGTACTTCCCAGTAGACATAAAAAAACTCCCCGGTTTAACGGAGAGCTTTTGAATACGAGTTCAGGTTTCTTACGTAAGAAGAACGTCAGCAATGAAGCTAACAATTGCTTGTGCAATCAAGATAACAACCAATCCAATAATAACGTAGAGGATTGTCTTTTTTGCTTTATCTTTCTCCTGTTCTTCACCTTGAGAAACAACGAGGCGGATACCAGCAATAACAATGAAGATCACAGCGATTAAGGCCATGAAGTTAAGAACAACTTCAAGGACATCGAGGATTCCTTGGCGAACTGCTTGTTCACTTCCTCCTTCAACACCACCAATATCTGGTATTTCACCGAAGATATCTTGAGCGAAAGCTTTAGGAGCTGAAGCAAATACCATCGCTGCATATGATGCGCGAAGAGAAAGAGTAGAAAGTTTTGTAGTCATAAAAAAAATGAGAAGTAGAAGTTTTAACCATTGTTACTGATTGTATGTATGTAGCGCAAGGCAAGAATGGCTTCTGAACAGTAATGTTTCTTGACGATTATCGGTTTTCATTTCATGCTTACTCTTCTACAACTTCGTTGCTAAGGAAGCCAACAACAATAAGAAGAAGAGCTGGCAAGGAGAACCATAAGTCCTGGTTGAGTATCATGACTTGCATCAGCTTACTCTTCTCTAGAAGAGGAGCGATC
>JABJGX010000078.1 GCA_018662075.1 Candidatus Peregrinibacteria bacterium
AGTGTTCGTGTGCGAAAAGACATAAGAGATAACTGCCCCCTAGTTTAGCAATTATTAACAAAAGAAACGACTTTTTTACCCCCTAACCCTACCCCCTATTTCCTAGCCCCTATTTCCAATCTCTTTAATATTCAGTACCATATCAACTATCCCCTTATGACACTTTTCTTTATTCAGTCGGCACTTGCTCAAAACACTCTCACTGTCCCAAACTCTGGGATGACGCCAGCGACAGTCATTGGAAATGTCATAGACACATTAGGGTTAACTATCTTTAGTCTTTCAGGAGCCGCATTCTTACTTGGAGCAATGATGTATGTTGCGGGGTTCGTCAATGAAGAGAATAAGTCGAAGGGAAAAAGCCTTATGATTGGCGCTCTTGTAGGAATGGCGGTAGTCCTTGCATCTCATACAATATTCAACTCAGTATTGTTCTTCGTGTACGGATAAAATTTGTCGACTTCTTTCTGTTCAAATCGATATTTTTGACTATCATTGATAATCGATGACCGATGACACCACTCCAACCTCAGACATACTTGAACGACTTGAGCGTGCAGAGCAATTAAAGCTTATTGGGGAGCACTACGCGGCATTAGAGATTCTGGAACAACTCCTCATTGAGGACCCAGAAAACATTTCAGCATTAGAAGAAGTTGCAGATAATGAATTAAGTCTAGAACAATTTGAGCGAGCAGAAATTGCAGCACTCAGAACTGTTGCTCTTGATAAAGAAAGTTACACCGGGCACTACATCCTCGGGTTTCTTCGTTCAACGACAGGAGACTGGGAAGATGCAGCGAATCATCTACGAAAAGCAAACGCATCACGCTCGAACAATGCAGAAATTTTGCGTTGTCTTGGATGGGCACTCTTTAATACAGGTGAGCGGGCACAAGGGATCGTTACTCTTGAACGTGCACTCAACCTCGATAATGAAAATGCCCTTACACTCTGCGACCTTGGAGTGACGTACCTCCAGACACGAAATTTCCCGAAAGCAAAAGCCCTATTCGAACGTGCACTTAACCTCGATCCAGACAATCCAAAGGCAGTCGAATGTATTCAGGCCATGGGAAAGATAGAAGAGGCTATGAAAAAATAATGAATGTACGTGTATACTGCTATCCATGTTGGATGAAAGTGCAAAAACTGTCGTAAAACGTGGAATCATGCGTGGGATGTTAACGCTTTGGCGTGAACGCCAATGGATGACAGCTCTTGGAGCACTATTTGGTGTATTCCTCCTTGTGCAGCTTCTTATCCTAGTTCTTACAGGTCTTGAAGGAGTACAAACGCTACTGAGAAACCGTACAGACCTGCAGCTAGAGATTCTCCACGAGGCATCTGATAATGATATTCAGTCATTTCTTGTAGAACTAGAAGATCTCGCTTTTGTAAAAAGTACTGTGTATATCACAAAAGAAAAAACATTCGAACAAAACAGAATCTCTGACCCTGAACTCATCGCATTTCTAGAAGAGTTCAAGATGAAAAATCCATTTGCCGATAGCATCAGAGTAAGTCTTAGTAATCTAGACCATTACGATCAATTATCCTCATTCATAGAACAGGAACGCTGGAGAAACGTCGTAGACCCCGCATTCATTTCAAAGATTACAGAGCAAGAGAAGCAGGTACATGCTCTACTTGGCATTGCAGCAGCAGTACGCTCATTGACGGTGCTTATAATACTCATTACTGCTGCAGCACTGATCTTCATTGTCACAGAGCTTGTGCGCAGAAGAGCAATGTCCCGCAGCGATGAAGTTCTTGTCGAAAGACTTGTTGGTGCAACCCCTCTGTCGATCACTATTCCATTTATTACAGAAGCAGTTATCTTACTATTGACAGCAATAATTCTCAGTACAGCGGTCATGCTCATCATTGCATCACTACTGCCACTCTACATTCCAGCATTATCGCACAATGGAATTCTCGGACCACTACGCAATGAAATCACTCCACTGATGACCACACTATTACCAACCCTACTACTAATAGAGGTTCTGATTACCCCACTTCTCGCCGGCATCGGAGCATGGCTAGGAGTACGTTCACAAGTAGCCCTCTAATGTCACATACTCAAAGCATGGAAACCATTGTTCTGCAGACGCATAATGTCGGTGAGGCAGATAGGTTTTGTATTCTCTTTACGAAAGAAAAAGGGAAGCTAGCAGCGCGTGCTCGAGGTGTGCGAAAACTCACCTCACGTTTTGGAGGATCTGTACTCCCACTCAGTTATATCTCTGCAGAAATCAGGGAAGGATCTGCAGGGTTTATGATTACGGGCGCCTCTCGTATTGAATCGTTTTCACAGGATGACATCAATGCCTTCATGCTAGCCCAACAAGGGCTAGAACTACTGATAAGTACACTACAGGATGAAGAGGCTCTTCCAGAAGTCTTCGACGCAACGCTGCACTTTCTACGAAGTTGTAGCACAAACAAAGAGCACGCGATCGTACCATTCACACTACAACTACTGCATCTATACGGACTGCTTCCAAATAAAGAAAGCATTGTACAATTTGGTAAGCATTCCGATGCACAAATCGCCTACATGGAACAAAGTATTACTGGTGACTGGGATACTCTTGAAGTATTACTTCCAGAAGAGCGAAAAGCATTCTCACAACTATGTTCCTCTCTACTTTCTGAAATCTCGACTAGGCCTCTGCAGACTGGAATGGTCATGAAAGACATGCGCAAAGCTACTGCCCAAGCCAGCTAGGCGGCTCTGG
>JABJGX010000050.1 GCA_018662075.1 Candidatus Peregrinibacteria bacterium
CCTGCCGAAAAAACCTCATCTAAGAGTAAAATTTCTGGTGTTGTATGCACAGCAATAGAAAATGAAAGACGCTGATTCATTCCTGTTGATAGCTGATATGGGTACATAGTTGCATCGGTAATACCTGCAAAATCTAATATTTCCGAATAGACACTCTTTATTTGAGACCTTGGCATTCCAAAAAGTGAACATGCAAGGTAGATATTGTCACAAATACTAAGTGTAGGCCGGAGTCCAACACTTAAACTGATAAGAGAAACGATTTTTCCATCTACAGAAACTTCACCTTCATCTGGAATAAGTATTCCTGCAATTAAGCGCAAGAGAGTACTTTTCCCTGCAGCATTCTTACCAATAACGCCAAGAACTTTCCCCTTCTCTACTGTCAGACTAACGTCATGTACTGCTTCTATTTTTCGTGAATGTAAACGCTTTGCGCCTGACGGAAAAAAATCTGCCATACGTGACAATAGCGTTGCATCTGTCCGAGCATGAACCCAGAAAGCTTTACTAATATTGGCAACAGTGATGACAGGTGGATTACTCATATAAGTGCAACAAAACTTGGTCGTATTTTACGAAAGATATAATAACCTACAAACAATGTTCCAAGTGCCATTCCTATATAATTTAGAAAGAGGGATAGTGGTGGTACACGATTATATATCAAAATTTCTCGTGACAAGTGAATACTGTAATACATTGGGTTAAACAAGCTGAGTGTTTTACCTAAGCCCGTCGTTGTTGGTATATAGAAAATAGGGGTAGCGAACCACCATGCGCGCGTTACAACAGACCATATCTGCTGTACGTCACGAAAAATAACATATATTCCTGCAAGGGCAAAGCCAACGCCTAAGGTAAAGACAAAGCTAATACATAACACCAAGAAATATAATGGAATGAGAATCGGCAGTATGCCTGCCCACAATAGTAGGGCAAGTACAATAACGATCTCTATGCTATGAGTAATAAGAGCGTGAATAACTGCCGCAATAACCAGAATTTCTATGCGTATAGGAATCGACTTAATAATTCCTGCATTCCCCGTTACTGTAGTCATGCATCTGCCAGCTCCTGTTGAGAAGAAATTCCATGTCACAATTCCAATCAGGAGGTACAAAGGGTAGTTCTCTACTCCAGCTCCAAGTCTGTGAGAAAACACAAATAGCATGATGCCAAATAACAACAATGGTCCTAATAAGTACCATACTATGCCAAGTGCACTACTTTCATTTTGTAATTTAAAGTTCGACTTCGTGATCTCCCAAAGAAGTGCTGTATCTGCATGCAATTGCGTATTCTGAAAGATATTCATTGTGTTTTGATCTTACAGACTAACGAGTTCTGGGGCTACTTTCTTTTTTTCTCCTCATCCAACCAATTCCTGCTGCCATTCCAGATGCCGCTACAGCAACTGCTGCAGGCCCTGTGTCACCGACTGGACCTTTACCCTGTATAAGCGGTTGCAATTGCGCTAGTGGTAACTGATACGGTAACTGTTGGTAGTTTGGATACTGTGGGAAACCGAACTGTTGTTGCTGCCACTGTTGCTGGTTCTGGAATTGTTGCTGCTGACTAAACTGTGCAGCTACTTGTGTTCCTGTCTGCTGGTTTTGCTCTGCTGCAATAACCGTGACACCAGTCTCGCCATCTTCGACAAGGCAGAACCTGTCGCAGTTGTCTCCATTTACCCTGTTACCATCATCACACATTTCTGTGGAGTCGAGAATGCCATCACCACATTGTGGGAAGTAACAATCTGGCCTGCATCCTGCATCTGGTGATGTTGAATTCAGTGGTCCATTATCACACTCTTCGTATGCCTCTAGTGTGCCATTTCCACAAGAACGAGAGAGGATACGGCAATCATTACAATCGAATCCTATCGAGGCATCATGTGTACTTTGTTCACAATGTTCTCCCAGTAGTTTTTGGACAAGACCATCTCCACAAATACCAATCTCCAATAGGCACTCACTATTACAACCGTCATTTAGACGTTTGTTATTATCGTCACATTCTTCAGGTGCTTCTAGTACCCCATTTCCACAGAGTGATGCAGCGGCAACGTATTGATTATTATTATTGTTTCCATCAATACCATCGTCGTTGTCACCATCTCCATCATCATCGTTGTCACCACCGGTGTCGCCACCAGAGTTTCCACCGTTTGTACCACCATTCGTACCAGAGGTATTACCATCATCGTCGTCATTTCCTCCAGGAGTACTCGTTCTTGATCGTCCGTCAGAAGACTGAATAGAAACAAGGAAACTATGACTTGAACTCCATGCCGCAGAGCTAATACTCGGTCCAGGTCCAGGTCCAGGTCCAGGTCCAACGGATATTGTACTACTGCGCGTATAAGAGGACGTACCTCCACCTGGGTAAGAACTACTAAATCCTCCAGGTCCTCCATCGTCATCCTGGTCTGGATTGCAACACTCTGTCCATCCTGGGAATGCGAAATCTGCACCACTACAGAATGTATCATCTGGAGTTTCGTTATTTACAAAACACGTATTAGATATTGCATTACATTCTGCACAGATCTGCTCGGTACAAGCATCGCACGTTACTGGAGCGTCATCGTCATCGTCACTAGAGCCGTCGTCGTCAACAGAGCCATCATCGTCATTAGAACTGTCGTCGTCATCCTCTTCATCATCGTCGCCCTGGTCTGCACAGCACTCGGACCAGTCTTCTGGGATATCGAGGTTCGTTGTACAAGAGAGAGGTGCGGCTGCAGTGTTTGGCGTATTTAAACGATCATAACAGCATCGATCCCATCCTTTTGGAGCAGAGATACTTTCCAAGCACTCATAGATAGGTGCAGTTGTTCCTTGATATTTGTGACAAGAGAAATCCTCTCCCCCTGCCCTACAGTTTTGACAAGAAGCTGTATCACACACACCACCACATACATCGATCAAGTTCGAGAAGCTATACGCTGTATCGTGTGGAGCATCAGCAATCAATGGCAAAGTGATAGGGTTTACATCTGGTGTTCCTGTACAACATTCCTGCCAATTATCAGGAGCAGTTCCAGACCTAAAGCATTCTTTAGACCCGAAGTCGCCAGAATCAAAGGCGTGACATGTCTTGCCTCCGTCTGCAGCACATCCATTACAATCGTTTGGCCTACAAATGCCATCACAAATGTTTGTAGGAAGCTCGGTAAGTGAAGAAGGTTCCGGCAAACGTACGATGCAGAGCTCCTCATTTTCTGTGCAGAAATCACAACCAGGTTGCTGACACCACTGCGTTACGACACATTCTGCGGAGGAAGAGGAAGACTCTGAACTCGATTCCGAAGATGACTCAGACGAACTTTCTGAAGAAGAGGATGAAGACCCCTGGCAACATTCTGCCCAGTTCTTCGGTGCTTCTTCGTCAACAAAGCAGCTCGCAATATTCGTTGCTGTTTGATTCGCAAAGCATATCTGCTCTGTCGCTTCACAGAAATTACAAAGATCTGCATTGCACGCAGTACAATCGACCGCCCCTTCAGAGCTACTAGTAGACGAAATAGACTCCGAACTAAAGGCAGAAGAAGACGCTACAGATATTGCAATAGAGCTATGTATGCTGAACGCTTTGCTGGAAGAGCTCGAAGAGTTTGATTCAGGCAAACAGCACTCCACGAAATTCCTGCTAACCTCATCTGGGTTCTCACAACTAAGAAATTCTGGATTAGTAATATCTGCATAACATCCTTCACCCATGCTTCCACATAGCCGGCATGCAGCTAGTGAACAGACATCACAGACGTCTCCTTGTCCATCGTCATCTTCTACAGGTGGACCATCATCATCTTCAGGTGGATTATCATCATCGTCTACAGGAGGATTATCGTCGTCGTCAGGTGGATCTACAGCACAATCACATGGATGGTAACCAGGGGTGCAGCATCCATCTATCATCTTGTCCCCTTTCTGGATACACACTCCAATATCGAAACAAGCCCCATCTCCACTATCACCAAGGCATGTTTGTTCTGTTAACGGTGTACTACAAACTGTGAGATGATCACATGCTGAAGATTCGCGACATCCGTCATCGTCATCGTCATTACCTGGTCCTGGTCCTGGACCTGGTCCCGGAGATGGTCCTGGCGTTGGGCCTGGTCCTGGTCCTGGCGTTGGTGTTGGACCTGGAGTTGGACCCGGTCCTGGTCCTGGATTTCCGGATGTATCACCATTTGTATCTCCTGCCGTACTTCCATCTGTGTCTCCCTCATCAGGGCATTCCGGATTTACAATAATAGTCTGCTCTTCACACTGACAAAGAGGTGAAATACTAAATGTTGTAATCGACATAATAGTCTCTCCGTCATCACAAAGCTCGGATGAACCCACTCCACACAAAGGTGCAGGGAAACATTCTGGTGGCTCTGGTTCATTCCCAGCGTCATCACCCCCATCCTCGTCATCGTCTTCTGGAAGAGGACAGTGCTGGTTAATACACCGCGAACGGCAACAGTTAGGTTCATCCACTCGGCCTCCGCAGGTATCTTCACTAAGGCATTCCTTGAAACATGATGAAGTAGCATCTCCTTCTGCATTTATGACAGCATCATCACTACCCCCACCCTGACACCCGCAAATACACTGCGCTACACAGTGTTCGATATATCGCTCCTGAGTAACTACACCATCTAGATCCAGCTCTCTATCGACCTGATCCCAGTTTTCATACAAGACGCCATTAAACCTTGGAGGTGGTCCCCCGTATGTATCACCACAACTACCTCTACACGCTTGAACAACATCAGTGTATTCACTGTCTTCGTCTAGTGCCTGAGGACAAGCAAAGATACACAGTTTATTATTTTGGCCACCAGCTACAAACAACGGGTGGTCTGCAGGCATGTTTACTTCACGTTTTCCTGCAGGACAGGAACAGATTTTGCATACCCACACTCCACCCTCCATCCTACCCTTTGCTTTGTAACCACGATCTGTACAAACTGATGGGTCAGCTCCAGGGTTTACCTGGGCAAGCAATTGGGCAATAGGATTGATCGACGCTGGGGCTGGGGTAAAGGCAAGGATGTCTTCATAGTCATCACCTTCTTCATATAGAGGACCAACATTCGGGTCACTGCATCTGTCGTACTCATCATCAATACTTAAGTCGCATGGAGTTTCATATCCTGCCGTTGCACAATCTGCGCAGTCTGCACATCCAAGATCAGCATCAATACAGCTGAGTCCCAATGTCCAGGGGTTACCATCTCCATCATCATCACGATTATTACTACATTCAGTCAACGTACAGTCATTCTTACAACAAGGAACAAGTGACCCATCGGGCTGAGCTCCACACTCATTAAGGTTTGGTGCATCACACTCTTCTCCTGCATTTGCATCAATGATGTCATCGCCACATCTTTGATACGTACAGTCTGTCCTACATGATGCATCTGGGTCATCTGAATTGTTTGGTCCGTTGTCACATGACTCCCCTGTATTTACTATGCCATTTCCACAGAGAGTTACACTACAAATGCCCGACTGACCTGGTGAAGATTCAAATGCACTACTATACGGCAGGTTAGTTGGTGAACGACTTGTGTCACACTGCAAGCTTTGCTGGCATCGAACAGTCTGGAACTGCAAAGGGCCATTTGCCCCTGCGCAACAAGGGAACATAAAATTACATGCTTGGTTTTCAGAGGCTGTAGGCGCTGTGCCACAAAGACTATAATAAAACCCATTCATTCCTGCAGAACTTGAAATATTTGCATAACTAGAATTATAGGAAGAAAAGCCACCGCCGAAATCTTTGAAAATGCTGCTAGAAGAACCTCCTCCCGTTCCACAAAAACAATTGTTGTTCTGCTCACACTGTTCTAAAGCAGCCGTAGGAGGGAATCCTATAGATGCTGTGAGTGATCTATGTTGCGTAAAATACATCCCACCAATTAGCAGAACAAAGGCGCTCAATACAATGAGCCGGTCAAGGGATATGTAGTTCCTCAAATTACCATAGATATTAGCAGATAAGCAGACATCAGCTGTAATTTGTCATCTTGCATTTTTGGTCAGCTGTTAGCTGGTACTCTTTTACCTTGTGATACAGCAAAAGTGCGCTCTCCCTATGTTTATACCTCTATCTCTTGATCTCGTTCTGGCATGATGACTTCGATATCTTTACACACATTTTTGATACGTTCAGCAAATGGCTTCATCTGTGCTTCTTCACCATGAACAAGAATGACTTTCTTCACACCCTTAGTGCTACAGACAAGGTTATCGAGGTCGGACATATCTGCATGTCCAGAATATGCGTTGATGTAGACAGTCTCTGCTTTCTTTTGGTAGATCTTGTCAAATATCTTCACCTCAGTGACTTCTGAGTCGAAAATTCGACGGCCGAGAGTATTTTCTGCCATGAACCCCACTGCAAGAATGGTATTTCTATCGTCTTCGATTTCATTTTTTAGGTGATGACGAATACGTCCTGCTTCACACATTCCGCTTCCAGCCATGATGATCATAGGTCCTGGCGTGCCATTTAGCTCTTTACTCTCTTCTGTACTCTGCGTGTACCGAACAAGAGAGAACTGGAACGGGTTATGGGACTTTGCAAGGAAGTTATCGTACATCTCTTTGTCGTAACATTCTGGATGTTTCATGAATACTTCTGTTACCTTTGTTGCGAGTGGAGAATCGATAACAATCGGGATTGCTGGAATATCTTTTGCATCCCACAGTACATGTAGTTCGTAGACAATTTCTTGTGTACGCTCGAGCGAAAATGCTGGGATCAATACCTTACCTCCTCGCTTCGCAGTGCGGATGATAACCTCTCTTAAGGCATGCTTTGCAGTCTGAATATCTTCATGTGCACGATTACCATACGTACTCTCGCAAATAAGCACTTCAACTGGTGGCATAGGTGCTGGATCTTTAATAATTGGAAGCATATTTCGGCCAAGGTCTCCAGTGAAACCAACCATTCTCTTCGTTCCATTTTCCATGATCTCAAGTACCACCATCGCAGCCCCAATAATGTGACCTGCTTCTATGAACATCGCCCTAATGCCCGGGATGACATCAAACCATTCATCGTAATTACGACCGGTAAAATGCTTCATACACTCCGTGCAATCTTCCTGTGTATACAACGGTCCTTCACACTCCATCATCGATTTTGCG
>JABJGX010000057.1 GCA_018662075.1 Candidatus Peregrinibacteria bacterium
GTTGTCTTTTGGTAGGTCTGCTCCTGCGATAGAAATAATATTTGTAATACCAAGGTTTCTTACAGACATCATGGCTTTTCCAATACTCGCAAGGAGCATCAGGGAAATAAGAACAGCGATCATTATGAGTAGAGACCTCTTCAAAATGCTTACACGTGCTCTCTTCTTCTTCTCTCCGTCTACGTGTTCTTTTAACCTTCCAGCGATTTGTAGTAAAGGTTGCACAATAGTAAGGATGGCTGCTAGCCTCGTCAGCCATACTTTTCTGCCGCGAGGCTTGTCGTTAATTTTTCGTACTGTAAAAGTCATTGCGAGTATTTTATCGCATAGTGTATTTTCGTACAACTCCGTGGTGTACGATTGTTTATATATGTTGCTACGTTGTTCTTCTTTCTTGCATCCGTTATACTTTTGACAATGTTTCTGCGAGTTACAACACTGGCTCTCCTTCTCATTCCAAATATCTGCATGGCTGCGAGTGTTACAGCAGTTGCGGGACTTGGTGCTAATGTTGCAAGGGTAGATAATCAAGCTTGGCTTAACCCAACGAATATACAAATAAATGATGGAACGTACGCAGAAGTAGACCTAAGTGGTAGCTCTAGTAGTGATGATTCAGATTATCTGCGTGGTACGAATTTTGGGTTTGCAATACCTTCGGGGTCTACTATTACTGGGATAGTAGTAAGTATGGGTAAATATCGTCTTGTCACTGGTTCGAATGATGACGTTACTGATACAGTTATTTCCCTCGTAATAGCTGGAACAGTAACAGGCAATAATTTATCAGTAGGGGCTATTTTAGATAATACCGCAGAGAGGACAGATACATATGGTAGCACTACTGATATTAGTGTTTGGGGCCTTACTCCCACTGCTGCGCAGATAAATGCATCGGATTTTGGTGTAGTGTATGCAGCTAACCAGAATGGCCATTCCGCAAAACAAAGTGATGTATTTGTAGATGATATAACTGTGACGGTTTACTACACTGAAGCAGTCCCAGACCTTCATGAGTGGGCAATGATCTTTTTGGTAATTGGTGGAGTGTATTTTCTCTACAGAGAAGGGATGCTGGATGGTATGATCAATCAGTATTAATATGCTTCATCCTACACAAAAAACAGTTGCAGGCAGGCTCGTATTCTTATTCCTGCTGACTGTAATGTCAGTAAACGTTTTTCCGTCGGAGTGGCTGGCTCGAATAACAGGTAAGCCATCCCTCGTCCCAACGAAGATAGAAGGGTTACCACTTATTGTCTTGGCTCTCCTTCTGGTTGCTTTTGTACTACTCTATCGAAAATCTTTTGATTCTGCTGATTTAGGCTTTCCAAAAAAGAAGCAGGCAGTATTTGGATGGGCGTCGATGTTACTCCTAATGCTTATTGTGTATAACTCTTTGCATCCTGATTACGCAACACTTATTGCCTTGCAGGCAAAAGCACAGAACTCGTCAATGTTTTATGCATCGCTCCTTGGTGGAGGCTTTTATACAATTCTTCTTCTGCCATTTGTTGTCGGTTTATTTACGATGTTTAGAGTATCGTTTTTGAGCAGTCTTAAATGGCCACTAGTAGCGATAGTGCTACTAACGGTCTTTTCTATCTTTGGCTTGTTTCTAGAGGTTCAGTATTTCTCTTTTGTGTATAAGCCAACAATGATGTTGGTAGAGTTTTTACTAATTCTAATGCAGCACCCAGCAGATATTGGACCTGCATATATGCAGGTCTCTCTTGCTAACTTCTCGGTAAATGTAGGCCCTGCATGTTCAGGCTTCCGCTTTGCGACAATATTTACCATTCTCTATGGCCTTGTATGGTTTTCGAAGGAGCGCAGCGGTAATGCAAGGCACGGTCGGTTGTTTCTTTTGTACCTTGGAGGACTTGTCATGTTGTTCGTCGTGAATGTCCTGCGCATTGCGTTGATTGTTCTTGTTGGAAAGTATTACCCAGTGTTTGCCGCGGCACTTTTCCATAACCTTATTGGAACTGTCTTGTTCTTATTTGTATTCTACGGGTATATTAAAAAAGTAGTTTTACGTTACATTTAAACATGTCTGATATCGTTTTTTTACAGGTTGATGTAGAAGACAGTGCTTCAGTCGCTGCTCGTTTTCCTGGTGCAACTATTCTTCCAGACCTCCCAGAAGATATTGCAGGGGTATGCATAGATGCGACAATTGTTTCCTCGTTTATCGGTCTCGATTGGAACAAAGAATTGCTATCGTCGTTACCAAAGCTAAAACTCTTGTGTACTCGTAGTGTTGGTTCTAATCATATCGACCTTGGGTACTGCCACAGTAAGGGGATAGTAGTGTGTCATGTGCCGGATTATGGTTCTCATGTCATTGCAGAACACGTGTTTGCATTACTCTTAAGTACTCTTCGTCATATCCCAGAGGCAGACCGTAAGGTAGAAAATGGGGAATTTGATTATCATGGGCTTCGAGGTGTTTCACTTCGTGGAAAGACAATTGGTATTGTAGGCACTGGAAAGATTGGTCGGAAGACCGCGCAGATCGCTGCGGGGTTTGGTATGAATATCGTTGCAGTGGACAAATGTCGCACAATAGAACTGGAAGACCTTCTGCATGTTCGTTACATGGAGTTAGACCAGCTTCTTGCGGAGAGTGATATTATTACGTTGCATCTTCCTGCTATAAAAGAAACGCATCATATGATTGATGCACATGCCTTTTCGCTTATGAAAGATGGTGTTGTACTGGTAAATACTGCAAGAGGAGAGTTGATAGACTCTGCAGCATTGCTCGACGCTCTTAATAGTGGAAAGGTGAGGTATGCATTGCTCGATGTACTTGAGCATGAGCATAACTTTGAGGAGAACAAAGAGCTTATCGCTCATAAGAGTGTCGTTTCAACCCCCCATATTGCATTTTATGCAGAAGAGAGCATGCGAAATATGTACGAAGACTGCTTTGATTCGATTGATGAATATCAGTCTGGAAAGGATCCTACACACATCGTGCATCCTCCAACAGTAGTGTGTGACTTACAGGGCGTGGAGAAGGGGTAAGGGGTAAGTATTAAGGGGTAAGGGAAAAGACTGCATATAAAATCCCGAGAAGTATTGGCTGGTGAACCATGTAGATGAGAAGGGCATAGCGACCAGGAAGAGCAAGAATTTTGAATTTTGAATTATGAATTATGAAGGAATTGCGAATATAGAGGAAGTGACCGATACCTGCACCAATCATCATCAGCCCTACCCATGGGAAGAGAGGATAAAAATCTAGGGTTGGGGCTAGGGGGTTGGGGGTAGGGAGAAAAAGTATGGCAACGCCAAGTGGGATACAGAATTCTTTGAGTTTTTTTAATGGAATAAGTAGAAGCATTCCAAAGCCTATACAATGAAGGATACCAAAATAAATAAAAGTATTGGGATCGTAAATGTACGTGACTGCACTGATAAGTAATGCATATCCAAGAACAATAGCTGCACGACGAAGAGGACGACTGGATAATTGAGAGCTCATTCCAGATGCAAGAAGAAATGCACTTACGGTTATGACTCTGAATACTTCCCAACTTCTGCCAAAAAGATCTATATCCCAGCTATAGAAAGATCGTAAATCAAATGCAGTGTGATAGATAATCATCATTACAATCGCAATTGTACGGAGTACGTCTATTTCTGTGATGCGTTCTTTGGCCATAACATCAGTGTACTGACTATGAGCAGAAGAAGCACGATTGCTCTGAGTAATGGCAAGTATGGTGCGAGGAGCGAGAGGCTAAGACCAAGTCCAAAGATAGAGATTGGTAGGAGTAGGCATGCCGGACAAAGAAGAGTGACAACGCCGAGTCCTCCTGCAAGTGTTGATGCACGTTTAGCGCCCACTGGACATGTTCCTTTTTTAAGACGGAAGAATACAAGGCCACTATCAAGAGTCAGAAGTGCAATGAGTACCAGTGTGTAATAGATTTCAAATGATGTTACCTCTGGTCGTGGAAGCGCATTAAGCACCCATGCAAAAAAAGCACTGAGAGCTATTGCTGTTATAACAGCAGGGCGCCAGAAATGCTTATCGTTTAGAAACATATTATGATGCTTTATTACAACCTGGGCAGTGCTTACATTTTTCATCGGATGTACATCCATTATCCATGCATTCTTCACTAAGGCAAACACTCTGCGCTGGGCAGAAGTAGTTACCAGCAGATGCAATGCCCCCATCTTGGCTTATGTACATAACGTACCCAATAGTCATGACAACTATTGCGAGAGTTACCGTTAGCCATGGGGATTGAAGCACTTGTTTCATATACTCTTATTATACCAAAACTCCCACCTTACATCAATCTATAAGCCCTTCTGCGCGCAAATCACTGAGGCGTGTGTGAAAGAATATGTCCGTCATTACTGGCTCATCACCCTCATCTTCTTCAACAAGGAAGATGA
>JABJGX010000031.1 GCA_018662075.1 Candidatus Peregrinibacteria bacterium
GAAGGCACCAGCAAAGAAAAAGAAGAAGTAGTTCTTCGATTACCCCTCGCTAATCCTTACAATCTTGACCTTCTCCTCTTTCGGGATAAGGACTTTGAGGATGGAGTCCTTAGAGAAGGTTGCTTTTACTTTTTTAGGATCAATAGAGATAGGTAACGTGATAGACCGCTGGAACTCTCCCCAGAAGCATTCCTGAAGGTAGTATTGGTCGTTGACCACTTCATCACTTGGATTTCTTGTTCCAGAGATAGTAAGAACCTTGTCATCAACTTCGATATCGATATCACTCAGTTTAACACCAGCGATAGGAGCACGGATGATGTAGTAGTTTTCAAGCTCGTAAATATCCACAGCTATCTGACCAGGCTGAGCAGTACCCACTGGGACAACAGGCAGAGAAGCCTCTTCTTCTGTCACAATATTCAAAGGGGACGCAGCAGGTGCAGAAGCATCGCTTCCGAAGTTACTAAAGATCCCATGAAAAGGTGAGGGTGTCATTTCGTAAAGGTTACAGATGAACTATGTGTTTGTGCAAATAGAGTATGTTGACGGAGGACTACGATGACTGCAAAGATTACAAAGAAGCTAAGCCATGAGGCAAATATCCTCGTAGTCCTTGCAGTCCTTGCAGTCCTTTCCCTACTATGGCTCTGATGATACAAAAAACACGTCGCACAATTGGCTTAGTACTCAGGGGTTTTTGTATGGGGGCTGCGGATATCGTGCCAGGAGTATCTGGTGGAACGATGGCATTTATCCTCGGGATTTACGAAGAGCTGATCGATGCAATTCGCATCTTCGGACGGAGGGAATTTTGGAGTGAAATCTTTAAGGGAAAAATTCACCGTGCAATCGCACTTCCTCGCTGGGGATTCCTCATTTCTGTCGGTGGAGGAATACTTTTTGCCGCTGCAGTGCTTGCAGGTCCACTAGAGCATGCACTCGAAACATCACCACAAATGGTGTGGTCGTTCTTCTTCGGACTCGTCGCAGCATCGGTCATCCTTGTTGGAAAAAGAATTCAAAAATGGACAGTACCAAAGATGATAACTCTTCTCATAGGAGTCGGCGTTGCATACGCCATCGTAGGGCTTGTACCAGTCGCGACGCCAAACGAACCATGGTTTCTTGTCCTCTGTGGAGCGATCGCCATTTGCGCGATGATCCTTCCAGGAATCTCAGGCGCATTCCTCCTCGTTATCCTTGGTAAGTACGAGTTCATCCTCTCTGCAGTAAACAATAGAGACATCGTAAGCATCGCATACATTGGCATCGGTGCTGTAGTCGGCCTTATCCTCTTCTCGCAAGTGCTCGGGTGGCTCTTTGCAAAGTATCACGATAGGACGATTGCCCTCCTTACCGGTCTCATGATTGGAAGTCTCAGAAAGATCTGGCCATGGAAAGAGGGTGATATAAATACTATTCCAACTCTTGATAGTGCAGCGTGGGAATTCATTGGTTTTATGCTTGTTGGCTGTGTTCTAGTCGTAGCTATAGAAATGATCGCTACGAGAAAGCGATAAATTAATTTTGCGTGCGTTTTCCCCCCTAATACTTAATACTTATCCCATAATACTTTTCTCATGACACTCTTCCACGCATTCTTTCTCGGCATTCTACAAGGAGTAACAGAGTTCCTCCCGGTATCGAGTTCTGGACACTTAGTTCTTGCAGAGCAGCTACTCGGTATCCACGTCGATCCAAAGGACATGCAAGGTTTAAACATCATGCTACACGCAGGGACACTACTCGCATTACTTATCATCTATGCACAAACATGGATACAGTTATTGACAGCACCTTTTAGGAAAGACAAGAAGAGCACAAACATGCTCGTTCTTCTCATCCTTGCAACTATTCCAGCAGGCGTTGCAGGTATTCTTTTTGAAGACATCGTTGCGGTGCACTTCCAGTCACTACTAAGCATCGGACTTGCATTCCTTGTAACGGGACTTGTTCTTCTTCTTGGTGAATGTTGCAAAGATGGTCATAAAACTCTGCTACAAAAAGTACTCCATCCACGAACGCCCGCAGCAAAGACCTTAACAATAAGAAGTGCTATGGCTATAGGGGTAGCACAGGCAATGGCATTAGTACCAGGACTCTCACGTAGTGGGCTGACTATTAGTACAGGACGCATGATGGGACTCAACCGAAAAGAGGCATTAGACTTTTCTTTTCTCATGGTTGTACCAGTCATTGGGGGTGCGACACTTCTTACAATGAAAGATGCAATGGAAGGTGTAATAATATTGCCAATGCTAGACATAATAACCGCAGCAGTAAGCGCATCTTTTGTATCAAGCGTTCTCTCTATATTATTCCTCCGACGCTACATAGTTCGTCGTGGACTTGGTGTATTTGCGCCGTACCTTATCATCGTTTCTGTTCTCACAATTTTTCTTGCAGTGATTCAATAAGTGCAACAACTTTTTCCTTGCACAACATTTAAGAGTCAGTAAAATGCGTGAACTGAAGAGCAAACAATTTTTTACTTTTACTTTCCACTCACAACTCATGTCTACAGCCGTTCTGAAAAATAGCATTCGCCGTCTTCGATTCGAAAAATCTATGACACAAGAGGAGCTTGCTTTGAGAACTGGTGTGAGTCGTCAGACTATTATGAGTATCGAACGTGGAGATACAAACCCATCAGTACTACTCGCATTTAAAATCTCTGCAGCATTGGAAATGCCAATCGTAGATGTCTTCCAAATGGAAGGGAGCTTGGTTCCGGTTTAGTCCGACATAACTTTCGATTCTTTAGGTGCATCTCGGTGCACCTTTTTTAATGTCATACGAATGTCTTGAATAACGATCTGAGCACTCTTCTTTCCATTCCATTCATTAATATTAATGCGAGCCAAGATATCGTATTTCTCGCTTTCTGAAGCCAAATTTGCCATATTAAAACCAATAGCCTGCGCACCCCCTATACGGCATTGTAGGTGTGTTTTTTCCTTCCCACATGCACGGAGGTTTTGTAGTGTAACGTTTCGCAATAAGAACGTAGGCTCGGCATTTCCTTGTCCGTATGGTTCAAACATTTGGAGCCCCTCACAAAATGCAACACTGATGTCTGTTGTAGAAATTTCTGCATCAGCTTTGAGTGTTGGGTGTAAAAGTTCTGGCTCTGTATGTGCTTGAACATCTTGGAGCAACGCACGTGACAACTCGTCGATTTTACTATGTTCAAAAGTACAACCTGCTGCTTGTGCGTGTCCGCCAAATCGGAGGAGGTGTTCACTGCAACGCTTAAGTCCTTCTGCAATGTTGTAACACGCTGGACTACGCAAAGATGCGACGCACATTTTTCCATCGGTATGAGCAACAAGGCTTGGCCTTCCAAATTGTTCAGTAAGCCTTCCTGCAATGAGCCCGACAATACCGTGAGGGTACTCTGTGCTAACACTCACAAGTGCCTCTGGTATATCGCGGTCTGTAAACTGCTCTACAGCATGTTCTAGAAGATCTTTTGTTATATCCTTTCGTTCTTCATTGAGTGTATCGATTGCATCGAGTGCATCTCCTCCATCAAGCACTGCATGCAGTGCAGTGTCAGCCGCCCCCATTCGTCCTGCGGCATTGATGCGCGGTGCAACGCGAAAGGCAATGTCACTACTTTTAAACACCATATCTTTTTGACGACAGCGATCACGAAGTACTGCAAGTGGTCCACTAGGAATCTTTTCTAGCGCGGCAAGTCCCAATTCTGTCATTGCCCTATTCATCCCTCTTAGTGGAACAAGGTCTGCAACAGTGCCCATCATTGCAAGGGCTAAGTCTTCGTACATGTCATCCCACTCTCCTCCTTCAAGTGCTTGTACCAATGAGAATGCAACACCACTTCCCGATGGATGAGGAAGAGGATGCGTGCTCAAAGCAGGATGGATAATGGCATATGCCGGTGGCATTGTGTCGAGCACATTATGATGATCGGTTACGATAGTATCGATGCCAGCATCTTTCAGTTCTTGTATTTCTTTTACAGAAGTGACACCCGTGTCTGCAGTAATAAGAAGAGAGATCTTCGCCTCTATGCACTCTTTCACAATGCCGCTGTGTAGACCGTAACCATCCTTTACCCTATGAGGCAAACGTACGAAGGGCGTAACACCCTTACGACGGAAGTAGCGGAC
>JABJGX010000062.1 GCA_018662075.1 Candidatus Peregrinibacteria bacterium
AGTGTCTTTTCGTCGGCCAAATATTGCTCTGCATACTTTCGTGCGATGTCGAGTGGATCAACTTTTTCTTTCTGCGCTTGCTTTTCTATCTTGTCATCACCGTCTGCATCAGCAGCGGTGTCGCCTGTTAGGTGCCCCACATCCGTTATATTCTTCACGTGGGTGACTGTGTGTCCTGAAACCTCCAACCAACGCCTAAGCAGGTCTGCAAGCAGGAAAGAGCTGTAATTGCCGATATGAGGCCTTCCATAGACAGTTGGGCCACAGGTATACATCTTTACTTCCCCCTCCTTTATAGGAACGAACTGTTCTTCTTTTTTTGTGAGTGAGTTATAGAGGTGTAAAGACACTTGTACTGAGGGAATCGAAGTATACATAAAGTGTAAAGCGGAATGGAACAAAAGGGTATTAAAAAATAGCCCTTCGAATTTCCGAAGGGCTAGAGTTGTGCATGGAATTTTTTTTCACCGATTGTCCAGCGAAGAGTTTTAATCGGGCTTCTCTTTAGAAGCCGGATCTTCCCTCTCTTTCTGGATTTTGTCGTACACTTCCAGTCGATGGACAGGAACTTCTTTTGGGGCAACAATCCCCAGCCTTACTTTGTCACCACGGATTTCGACGATTGTGATGACAATGCCATCATCACCAATGGTGATCGACTCACCCCGATGACGAGATAGAACCAACATAAGCGTACCTCCTCTTTTTAAGAGTATTGCACCAGGATTGCACCTCTGTATTACATACAAATAGAAATGTGCTTGAGTCTGGCAGGGAAGAGGCAGTCTGTCTCCTCTCTGTGACTCGATTCAGTGTGAAAGATCGGCCATGCGGCAGCACTATAGGGGAAATATATAGTATTACAATACAAAAAGACTCTAAGCGCTAGGAAGCAGCGCTTAGAGCGTTGTGCCTTAGTTAGCACTAAAGCGAAGTGGTTCAGGGAGAATTCCCCCCTGATTTTTTTCCTGATGCTGATGAATGATCATCTCTACAAACTGATGTTCAAACTCTTCATCCTTCTTTTTAGGTGATGAGCTCATTTGAAGCATGAGCATGAGTGCGGACAATTTTTGCAGATTCTGAGATTTCTGACGCATCGTATTCCTCCTTGATGAGAATAAACATATCCCTGCCATAGCCACCTTGCTATGGTCCAAAGGATAAAAATACTATACTCCTTTTTTTTGGCTAATCAATGCCATTTTAATGCATATTATTGCACGAAAAGGGCTAAAGCGGTAACCTGCGCCCATATTTCATCACACACTTTCTTATGGATACTTCTACTGCACTCGCTCGAATTTCAGGACCTGGTTTTATAGCAGCACTCGACCAGAGTGGAGGAAGTAGTCCAAAGGCACTTGCTGCTTACGGTCTTGATGAAAGTGCATGGGGAGACGACGTTGAAAAGATGTTTGGTCTGATCCATGACATGCGCACACGCATCATGGTTGATCAAAAATTTGATGAAAGAGTATCTGGTGCAATCCTCTTTGAGCGTACTATGAATAGCGAGGTAGATGGCATGCCAACTGCACAGTACCTAAGCGAAAAGAAGAACATTGTACCGTTCCTAAAAGTTGATGAAGGACTACAAGACGAGGTGAACGGCGTACAACTTATGAAGCCTCTTTCAGGTCTTACAGAAAGACTTGCAAGTGCTAACACTCACGGTATTTTTGGAACAAAAATGCGATCTGTTATTCAGAGTGCAAATGCAGGAGGAGTTGCAGAAATTGTTACACAACAATTCCAGGTTGGTAACATCATCATCGATGCAGGCCTCATGCCGATCCTCGAACCAGAAGTAAACATCAAATCTACTGACAAAGCAGAGTGTGAAGAGTTACTTCTAGCCGAACTTACAAAGAGCCTCGACGCACTACCAGAGGACAGGCAAGTAATGCTCAAGCTCACACTTCCAGAAAACCCAAACCACTACAGTAGCCTGATTTCACATCCACGTGTGTTGCGCATCGTTGCATTGTCCGGTGGATACAGCCGCGAGGATGCTAATGCAAAGCTTACACAGAATAGCGGGATGACTGCGAGCTTCTCACGAGCCCTTGTACAAGACCTCCGTGCCGGACAGAGTGAGCAAGAGTTTAGCGGTGCACTTGATAGTGCTATTGCTAGTATTTATACAGCTTCGACTACGTAGGCTTCGCTTTCTTTTGTCACTTTTCCGACCTCATCCCCGGCCCTTCTCCTTTGGGAAGGAGAAGGGAGATGTATTTTTTGCATGTAAACAAACAGTTCCCTCTCCTCAAGAGAGGAGAGGGCGGAGGGTGAGGTCGGCAGTCTGCCTTTTACCCTGAGTCAAAGTCGAAGGGTGATTTTTTCGTCTCTTTTTCATCAAGGAAAAAGGGACAAGAGAAATACAAAGTTACTTTTCATCGGAAAAGTCACAAAAGAATAACCAATTAACAAAGGAACTACGCCATCACTTTCTGTGGTGCAGCAACCTCTTCCTCAGAAGAATCTGCTGTCACTTCGTCGCGTACATAAACATAGAGTGCCTTCATAATTCTCTGCCGATATCCATCTCCCTGTTCATCACTAATAAGGTCGTCTACAGCAGCGGTATAGCTTGGAGACTTAAGAGAAGTGATCTCATGTCTTGCAACAACAGTTGCAAGTTCATCAGGGGTTGGAGCTTCAAATGGTAGTTGTGTCATTAGCGCAGATTGTACGCTCATCTTTGTGCTCTGCAAAAAGAAAATTTAGAGCACCTTTCTATTCACCACAAGCTGCTGCCCAATGGCGAACAACGTAGAGATTCCCCAATACAGCGATACTGCAGATGGAAATTGTAGTGCGAAGAAACCAATCATAAGTGGTAGTCCGTACATCATCATTTTCTGCTGCATTTCTTGCTGAGACATTGGAGCATTGTCATCCTTCTTCTTTGTCTTTCCACTCTTCTCCTCTTTCTTTTTAGAGATCGCAAAGCTCATCTTCATCTGGATGAACTGCATCACCATAAGCATTGGTGGGAAGATGTAAATGTTTGGCGTGTTTAAATCTATGCCTAAGAAGTTGGTACCAAAGGTCCATGGAAGGTCTTGGTATGGTCCGTATAACAAGTGTTCTGACAGTGCCAAGATAGAACCGTCTCTGATAGTAAAGAAGAGGCCGATCAGAATTGGGAACTGAATAAGCATCGGCAAGCACGACTGCATAGGGTTCACTTTATTCTCTTTCCAGAGCCGCATTGTTGCCTCTTGTAGCTTCTTTGGATCCTCTTTGTGCTTCTTCTTTAGCTCATCCATTTTTGGCTGCATGTCCTGCATCTTTTTCTGTCCTTCCATTGCATGCTGTGTCGGAATAAAGAGGATCAGTTTTATAATGATTGTAATAATGATGATCGCAAGTCCGAGGTTGTACCCAGGTAAATATGATGCAATTAAAATCAAAAAGTTAAGGAGAGGCTTTGTTATAAATGTACGGAAGAGCTGTGTCGCTGTTCCAACTTCATATATCGAAAAACGTGCAACAACACCTTCGCGATATTGGCTAGTTCCAGCGACAACTCCTTCAGATACTGGAAGCTCTACTTCGTAGGTTCCATATTCATCAAACAACGAATACTTCCAAGGAGCCAAGTCTACAACTTGAGACTCACCAGCCTTTATAACTGTTAATGCTGTACATGGCAGTGCTGTTTCTTCTGTAAAGAGCTGCAGTGGAGCCTCCCCCTCATTGATCTTCCAGACATCCACCGGTGGTAATGGGCAACGGTCATCAAGTAAAAGATCTTTCTCTGATTTATTTTTTATAACAAGCAATGGATGATGCTGTCCTTTTACTGTTTTATCCTGTGCCTCGATCGTCACTCCTGTTGCTACCTGCACTTCTCCATATTCTTCTGGGAAGAAATACTTAAACGTAGACTGCGTGATTAGGTATACAAGAATAAAGATTAATAAAAACTGAAAGACGGATGATCGGCGTTTTGCTGGGCTCATAATGTAGAGGTTAAGAATGTTTCAATATCGTTTTTGATTTCTTGATAATCGCAAGTCAGACTAGCGATTTTAGGAGTAATCAACAACTGCATGGTTGGAAGTTTTGTCATATCTTTTATATGTATACGCAATGCTTCCCTACAACGCCTACGCATACGGTTCCTCTTTACCGCAGACTTATGCAGTTTAATGGATGCTGCAGTGCCGGTGTAGAGACCTGGGCTTTCTGGGTCTATATTTGGGTTTCGTGGTGCAACTGGTAACCACCGAATAGTCATGGTTTTCCCTTTCCAGACGTTTCCCTTACGACGAAGGGAATCGTTTACCTTACGGCCACTGAGTCGACTCAATTTCATACAGCACAGTATTACATAAAAAACCCTTAATACTTACCCCTTTCCCCTTAATACTTGTTACGGACTAGGATAAGCTACCACCAATGACTTCCCTAACTTCTGACGACGTTCGGCATATCGCAAAGCTCTGTAGGCTCAATATAGAAGAAAGCCAACTCGATACCTTTGCAACAGAGATGAGTGCCATTCTTGGTTTTATCGACACGCTGAAAGAAGTCGACACAAAAGGAGTCGAGCCAACGCCGCAGCCAACAGGGATTACAGATAGATTCCGCGAGGACATTATTACGACGGAAGGCATAGAACCAAAAGACCTACTCGACTGTAGTGGTCTTCCTATTATTGATAATCAAATTCAAACACCTTCCGCACATGGGTAGTCTTTCAGAGCTCACCATTGCGCAGGCTTCCACGAAGCTCAAGGCAAAAGAAATTACTTCTGCAGAACTGACACAGGCATGTATCGATCGTATTGAAAAAGTTGATGGAACTATCAATGCAGTTGTCTACAAAAATTTTGATAGAGCCCTAGAGGAAGCCAAAAAGATAGATGATGCTGGAGCATTTGATAATGCACTTTCTGGTATCCCCTATCTGACGAAAGATGTGTACTGCGAAGAGGGCGTGCCGACTACAGCGTGTAGTAATATGCTGCGCGAAAAAAACTACACTCCTCCTTTTGACTCCACAACAACTGCTCGACTAAAAGCAGTCGGTGCTATTTCTATAGGGAAAGTAAACACTGACGAATTCACACAAGGTGCGAGTACAGAAACTTCTTGTTACGGGGTTACGAAGAATCCGTGGGATACCGAAAAAGTTGCTGGTGGAAGTTCTGGTGGAAGTGCAGCAGCGGTTGCTGCTGATGAATGTTTGTTTGCACTTGGAACAGATACTGGAGGATCCATCCGCCAACCTGCAGCCTACTGTGGAGTGACTGGCATTCGTCCTACCTACGGCCGCACGAGTCGATACGGAGTCATGAGCATGGCGAGTAGCCTGGATGTTATTGGCCCACTCTGCAAAACTGTAGAAGACACTGCACTTGTTCTAGAAGCAATCTCTGGTATTGATAGCATGGACGCAACAACAGGAGACACTGCTGTTCCGAATTACAGTACAGCCCTTACTGGAGACGTTAAAGGCCTCAAGATCGGACTGCCAAAAGAATACTTTAGTGACGACATGAATGAAGAAGTTAGGCAGTCTATTATGGATAGTTGCGAGGTGCTGAAGAGTTTGGGTGCAGAGATTGTCGATGTCTCTATGCCATACACTCAGTATGCCACTCCTGCGTACTACGTTATCTGTCCATCAGAAGTTAGTTCGAATATGTCCAGGTACGACGGTATTCGATACGGGCACACCCCACTCCGCCAAGGCTCCGCGGGGCAGGTCACTACAAATCTTGTTGAATATTACCATCAGGCTCGGTCGGAAGGTTTTGGTGACGAAGTAAAACGTCGCATTATGATTGGAACATATGCGCTCTCTGCCGGTTACTACGACGCGTACTACCGCCAAGCACTTAAAGTACGAACGCTTATTCAAAAAGATTTTGAAGACGTCTACAAAACTGTTGATGCACTTATCGCTCCAGTGACTCCTACTGCTGCATTTAGTATTGGTGCACATGATGGCGATCCTGTTGCCATGTACTTAGAAGATATCTTCTTAGACCCACAAGTAATGGCAGGAATTCCTGCGCTCTCTGTCCCGTGTGGTTTCACAAAAGAAAACCTCCCACTAGGACTTCAAGTGATGGGCCCGCAGTGGGGTGAAGAGGTGGTACTTCGCATAGCCGATGCATACGAAAAATCAACAGAGTGGAATGCACAGAAACCATCCCTCTAAAAAGCTTATTGATGAGACTGCGCAGATCATGTGTC
>JABJGX010000044.1 GCA_018662075.1 Candidatus Peregrinibacteria bacterium
CACGCTGACTTCGGAAGTGAGGTTGAGCGTATCCTTCGTACAGTTGATAGCGTTTTGCTCCTCGTAGACGCCCAGGAAGGACCAATGCCACAGACAAAGTTCGTATTGAAGAAGTCTTTAGAGCTTGGATTAAAGCCAATTGTTGTGATTAATAAGATCGATAAGCCAGCATCAGATGGCCACAAGGTAGTCGATATGGTATTCGACCTCTTCGCAAAGCTTGGAGCAACAGACGAACAGCTCGACTTCGCACACATCTTCGCGATCGCTCGCGATGGAATTGCTCAAAAGACACTCGAAGAAAAGGGAACAGACCTAACACCTCTTTTCGAGATGATCATGGAGACAGTTCCACCAACACCTCAGCCACTCGACAAGCCATTCCGTATGCAGATTAGTAGTCTTGCATATGATGACTACGTCGGACGAATGGGAGTGGGACGTGTATACGAAGGAACAGCAAAAGTTGGAAAGCAGGTTTCTGTCCTTCATGCAGATGGAACAGTAAGGCCTGGAAAGATTACAAAGATCTACATTGCAGAAGGGCTTCACAAGAAAGAAGTAGATGAAGCGATCGCAGGAGACATTGTGACCATCGCTGGAATCCCAGATATCTATGTAGGAGAAACTGTTGGAGAAGGAGCAGAAGTTGAAGCGATGCCAGCGATCACGGTAGATCCACCGACAATCAGCATGACATTCCTTGTAAACAACTCCCCTTTTGCAGGAAAAGAAGGAAAGTTCCTCACAACACGTCACATCAGTGCACGTCTTGAAAAGGAAGTAGAGACAAATGTAGGACTTCATGTAGAACCAGTTGAAGGAACAGATAGCTACAAAGTATCTGGTCGTGGAGAGCTTCACCTTTCTGTGCTTATCGAAAGTATGCGCCGTGAAGGTTTCGAACTTCAGGTTTCTCGTCCACAAGTTATCTTCCAGGAGATCGACGGACAGGTGCAAGAGCCAATCGAGCAAGTAACAGTCGATGTTCCAGAGGAGTTCAGTGGAGCAGTCATCACGATGCTATCTTCTCGTAAAGGAGAAATGACAAACATGGTAACAACAGGCGATCAAACCAGGCTTGAGTTCATGATGCCAACGCGTGGTCTTCTTGGAATGCGTGGAGGGTTTATTGTGGAAACAAAAGGAGAAGGAATCATTAGCCATGCATTCATGAAATTTGAACCAGAAAAAGGAAAGATTCCAACGCGTAGCCGAGGATCTATGATCTCTATGATCAAAGGAGATACAATGGCCTACTCTCTCTGGAACCTTCAGGAGCGTGGTCGTCTCTTCATTGGACCACAGACTGCTGTGTACGAAGGAATGATTATCGGAGAATCTGCTAAGGCAGATGACATGGTGGTAAACCCTATCAAAAACAAGAAGCTGACAAACGTTCGTGCATCTGGAACAGATGAATCTATGAACCTAACACCTGTTCAGCCAATGACACTCGAACAAGCTCTTGAATACATCTCTGATGACGAACTGCTTGAAGTAACACCTACGAGCATCCGCCTCCGGAAAAAACTCCTCACAGAACACGAGAGAAAGAGGGCTTAAGTTAAACACTTCTTGAAACAATATCCTTTGCTTTAAAAAATTACTGAGTGAAATCAACAGCAATATCAATGCTAAATTTTTTACACGTATAAATATCAACACTAAAAAATGAGTACGGGCTGTCCCATGCATAGAAATGACAACCAGATGTCTCCCAATGAATCCAACCTGCCCAGCCATATTTTTCTGACTTATGCGTTACAGGATCGATCAAAGTATGCATTCCTAGGATTTCTGAAAGCTCAGATAAATACTGTTTGATATCACGATCTGTAATAGAGTCATCACACGTACCTTCAATCACCAATCGTTGCCTATAATGCATTGGTGCCAAATCTTTCACTAAATAAATAGTATCATAAAAATCACGAAGTGGAAGATCTGCTTATAGGAAAAACAACCGTCCGCCACTGTAGTATGGACGAAGATCACACCGCTTTACTTCTTTTTAGTAACGAAGAGCAAAGCTGCAAAGCAGACTTTGTCGAGGAACGCACGATACGCTCTTCCTACATTTCTTCGTCCATATCTGTGGCGTAGATTTTTGGTTACTTTTCATCTCTGAAAAGTTACAAAAGACCTAATGCAAAGCAAGATAAGTGATAAATACTCCACCTCTCTGCATTTACAGAGCGTAAATTATCAGTACAATGGCTCCGCAGTGGCCCGTTCGTCTAATGGTTAGGACGCCAGGTTTTCATCCTGGTAACAGGGGTTCGATTCCCCTACGGGCTACCAATTGATATTATACCAATTATATGGTATAATATACATATGTTCACACACAAATATCACCCTCATCCACGCCTCGTTAGCGGCTTTCTCATCGCTATGGGAGTCATAACTATGGTTATTGGATCACAGGTACAGATGGAGGCTCAGTTGCTACATCAGCTCAATGGACAGGGTTCTACCGTCATCAAAGAGGTCACAAAAGAGCCTGCAATGTTTAAACAGGCCGCTCCCCTTTACTCCTCTGCTTTGCCGACAACAGAAAGCTCTTCAGCGGGCATTCTCGCTTTTGGCATGCTTATGATGCTTCTAGGGTTTGGACTCCATGCATGGATAGTCCTACAAAATGAGGAAGATAGATCAGTTGCTGTCAGAGCAGCAGACCCACGGAAAAGAAAAGTTGCTCCAAAACCTGTTGCACGAAAAAGCCGAAAGCCAATGGAAGTCATCTGGGTAGAGAGAACTATTAGGTTTTAAAACTCGTGCTTCTTTCCAAGGTCGTCTCTGTGATACTTTCCAAACTCAGAGATCTTTTTGCATTCTTCAGCCTTAACGACAGGTCCATCAATGCATAGCCTGGCACCGCTACTATCAACCGCACAGTTTCCGCATATTCCAAACCCGCATTTCATGTAACGCTCTAAGCTTAACTGACTTGGAACTCCATGCTTTTCAGATACTGTAAGGACCGACTTAAGCATCATTTCTGGTCCGCATGCAAATACTTTATCAATTGGTGGGTCCTTTGCGTCTGGATCAGCAGCAGCTTCTAGAAGCATATCGAGAACTTCTGTGTTGTATCCTTTGTGTCCTACAGAACCATCGTCTGTAGAAACGTGAAGTGACACATGCTTTAGTGATTCCAATTCTTTTAGGTAGAGTAAATGCTCTTTACCACGCGCTCCTACAATCGCTTCTAAGGTGCATCCATGCTTTACCGCTTCCGATGCTACAAAGAACATAGGAGCTGCTCCGTATCCTCCTGCAACAAGTACGATGTGGTCTCCTGCATCCCACTCATAACATGTGCCAAATGGCCCACGTAGTCCGACGAGGTCTCCAACTTTAGCCTTGGCAAGTGCTTCGCTCATTGGTCCTACGGCAAAGAATGTAATTTTTGTTTCAGAGCCATCATCAAAGGCAACTGAGAAAGGCTTTTCGTCGACACCCGGCATCCAACACATAAGAAACTGACCAGGCTTCGCCCCCAGAGAACCGTCAAATATATAGGTACGAACCATCTCTGTTTCTTGCACAATTTCTTTAATGCGATACGTTCGCGGGAGCCGGCTTTGAAGTGAAATAGAAGACATTATGTGCGAGAGGAAAGTTCTTTATGCATGCCTCCGACCATATCGGAGATATTATCGATTCCTTCATTGGTACACCAGTATTGCATCTCTTCACAGACCTTAGAGAACACCTCAGGTCCTCTACGTGAAACTGCAGACCCAATGCCAATTAAGCTTGCACCTGCAAGCATCAGCTCTAGTGCATCTTCCCCTGTATAGACACCTCCTGTTCCGATGATCGGACACTGCCCTTCTGTCGCTGCGTATACATCTGCAATGCACTTCACAGCGATTGGTTTGATGGCAGGCCCGCTCATTCCTCCTACTTTGTTTGCAAGAATAGGCATTCGACTGCGAAGGTCTATCGCCATTCCAGGACCGACTGTATTGATACACGTGAATCCGTCTGCACCTTCTGCCTGGCACGCCTTTGCAATCTCTCCAATATTTTCAACATTCGGTGAAAGCTTTATGAAAATTGGAATATCTCCGCTCACAGCCTTTACCGCTTTCGTCACTGCCGCTGCATCTGGTGCACTACATGCAAAGGGACGACCAAACTCATCTGCGATATTCGGACAGCTAATGTTTACCTCGAAAGCATTTGGTCCAAGTGGCGCAATCTTTACTGCAATGTCTGCATAGTCCTCGATGGACTCTGCAATGATATTTGCGATAAGTGGAACCGGTTGCTTCTTCATGAAGTCACCAATCTCTTCTTGTGCTTTTTCAGGACCAGCATCGGGTACCCCTACTGCGTTAAGCATCCAGTGCTCTGTTTCGATAATCGTTGGGTTTGGATGTCCAATATGCTCTTTGATCCACAAAGACTTCGTTGTAATTGCCCCTGCTCCATTCTTTGCGACGTCTTTCCAAGTCGAAGAAGTGATCCCAAGAATTCCTGAAGCAAGCACCGTCGGGTTTTCGAAGGTGATGCCGAGAATTTTTTGTGAGAGATTCATCGTTGATTATCGTACCGTAAACCGATGCTGTGCACTACTAGATCACTCTCCTGATTTTTCCTCTAAGACTTTACGAGATTCTTCATAAAACATGCTCATAACTTCGCGTACATGCGCCCACCCAGCTTCCCGACCTTCCTCTTCAAATACTCGAAGTGACTGAACTTCATAATATGCAATAGTGGGCTTTAGTAATACCTGTAGCTCATCTGTTGAATACCTCCTCGCCGAACCCTCTGGTATTGTACCTGTTTTCATCAGATACCACTATAATATGTTTAGATAGATTTGTCAATTACGCACTGTATCAGCACCTGATATGCTAAATTGCATGACTACACACTCCTCTCTCTGGCAATCGAAATGGTTCTTCATTCTTGCTTCTGTTGGCGCTGCCGCAGGACTCGGTAATCTCTGGCGTTTTCCATACATGGTGTATGAAAACGGTGGTGCTGTATTCATCATTGCCTACCTCGTATGCCTCTTTCTTCTTGTCATCCCCTTGATGATGGTTGAAGTAGCCATAGGACAAACAGAGAGACAAGAATTCATAAACCTCTTAAGCGACAAAGGTGGGTGGATAGGACGGTTTGTAGGATGGATGATGATCCTTCTTATTATTGTACTCCTCGGATACTACACACCAGTTGCTGCCTGGGGACTCGATTATTTGTTCCACAGTCTATCCGTCTCCTGGAGCTCTGGTGCTGAAGAATTCTTCTATAGCAATATACTACAAATTACAGATAAGCCTTCCATCTTCGGAGGCTTCTCTAGTCCAGTTGTATGGGGTCTCGCTATTTCATACCTGGCGGTATTCTTCTCTATCTTCCAAGGGATTAAATCTATCAGTCGAGTCATCAAGTGGACAGTGTCATTACCATTTGTATTGCTTGCAGTTCTCTTTATAAATTCACTCTTCTTACCTGGAAGTACTGATGGATTTTTGTACCTCCTTGTCCCAGACTGGCCTCAGATTCTCTCTATTGGAGTGTGGAAGAGTGCAGCATCACAAGCATTCCTCTCTGCAAATATCGGGCTTATCATCACCATTTTCTACGCACGATTCAATGCAGAACATAACGACATTGTTCGATCTACACTATTCATTGCGCTTGGAAATGCAGCAGTCAGCTTCCTAGCAGCATTCGCCATTTTTGGAACACTAGGACACACGGCACTCGCACAAGGAAAAGCTATAACAGATGTTGTAGTCTCTGGACCCACTTTGGCATTCGTTGCTTTCCCAGATGCGCTAGCAGCCCTTCCATTTGGAAAAAGTATATTCTCTATCCTATTCTTCATTACTATCTTCACACTGGCTGTAGATACTATCTTTGCAGCGCTTGAAGTAGTTGTTGCCACACTCAATACACAGATTAAATGTCTTCAAAAAATCCCATACCAGCTACTAACAGCACTCTGCTGTGGCCTCTTCTTTCTATGGTCACTCGCATTTGCAGGAGGTAACGGACTCTATCGACTAGACGCAATGGACCATGCATTATGGGCACATGTATTTTACTGGGCAGTCATCCCGCAAATCATTATCTTCGGATGGAAGATGCCAGTTTCTGCACTTAGAGAACGTATCAATGCATCAAGCTCTATTCATATCGGCTACTGGTTTGACATCATCATCAAGTGGGCAGGTCCTCTCTTTCTTATTACGGTATATCTCTCATCACTCCCAGGGGAGTTCGCCGCACCGTACGAGGGTTACGATGCTGAGTTTTTAAAATACTGGATGTACGGCCCAATGATAGGCATTGCAACACTCAGCGCACTTCTGGCTTTACGAAAGCCTACAAGGGTATAGTGAAGCAGTATGATCAAGTATCGCCTCAATCCACATGCCCACTCCAACCACAGTGATGGAGAGCTCGGCATAGAGGAGATCGGAAACATTGCTCACGACAAGAACACTCACATCTTTGTCACAGACCATAACAATGTCGATGCTCACAGAGACTTTGAGCACTCAATGATTGGTGCAGGCGTAGAGATTAAAGACGAATCTGGAATCGACGTGCTTATCCTAGGAATAAAAGACGACATCCTCACACTATTTGACGAAGAGATTGAACACCGGCTCGATCCACATAATCCCATCTACGGAACGGTAAATATTAGTGCAACAGAGCTGACTGGTATCGCCGAAGAAATGGGTCACACCATTATTCTTCCACACGTCGGTACTGCAGAAGGCGCTCTTATGCTTCCAGAAAATGAACAGGAAGAACTAGCACGCAAAAAAGTATTGGTTGAATATAACGGACGTATAGGAAAAGGGATTAACAGACTCGCAAAACGCTTTGCTCAAAAATTTAAACTACCAACAATCGCCGGTGGCGATAGTCATATAAGTGCATATGACCAATACACATCTACCTATACAAAAATACGATCGAAAGTTGAACTTACACCTATAGAAATGCTGCAAAGGGTAAAAGAAAGAAGAGGAGCAGGCATGCGCATTAGTGCGCCTGGGATAATGGAGTCTCTTGCAACAGGAAAACAGATCCTCAAAGCAGGCGGCATGAAAATGCTTCAGATGGTTGCGAAGTGTAAACGTAAACAGTTATTCGGAACCTAGACCTTCTTCCCCGTTGCTGCCTTTAGCAATCCTGCGAACAATGGATGTGGCTTGTGTGGTCGACTCTTAAACTCTGGATGGAACTGTGATCCAACCATAAACGGATGGTTCTTCACTTCAACAATTTCCATTAGCTTACTTTCTGGCCATTCACCCGA
>JABJGX010000009.1 GCA_018662075.1 Candidatus Peregrinibacteria bacterium
ACCTATCTAATACTTCACTCATTACAAGAAAAGGGGCTTATTTCAGAAGTAGAGCGTGGCAAGGTTCGACATTTTGTTGCTGAAGATCCCAATAGATTACTCGTATACATAGAAGAAAAGGAGAAGGAGATGCAGCAAATCCATACACTTCTTGGAGATGCTCTTCCTGTACTAAGATCTATAACTAAATCCATTACTGATCAGCCGCGTGTAACCCTTTCTAAAGGTTTTGATGCCATGAAACAATCTTACCGAGAAATTCTGTCTCAGGAGTTTGTAGGAGCATTCAATTTAGAAAAGGTTTATGAAGCATTTGGAAAGACTATTGCAGAATCGCTTTTTGGAAAAGCTGCAGAGCTAAAGGGGCGAGAGTTTGTAATTAATAATAAAGCTGGAAAAGAATATGTTAAAAAACAAAATTCACCACATCTCGAGAGTCGTTTATTGCCTAAAGATATCTCATTCAATAGTGACATTATTATTTTCAGAGATACGGTAGTTTTCTTTGCATATGACGATGAACAGACAGTTGTTCGTATTGAAAACCAAAGCATAGCAGATCTGCTTACCTCTTGGTTTGAAATGCTATGGTCAACAATGAAATAAAGGAAATCTTACTTTCATAAGTTCTAAGATTGTCTCGTCAGCCCCGCCACAAACACCCCTGCCCCCTGTCACGGAGGAGGTCGCGAGTTCGAGCACGCCGCCGCCCCCCACTACCGAATCCTAATCCGAGACCCGATGTCTGGTTTTGCGAAGCGCAAATATGCAGACTGGTGCAGTCTTGTGTAACGGTCTTCTCCGTCCTCCCACTTACGAACGATTTCTAAGTGTCCTCCGTTTGGGTTTGGATACATCACCAATGCACCTGGCTCTGCATCACGCAATGAATGTGCAATCTTTACACGCTGCGATACATTTCCAACAATCAGTTTGATGTACCCTCCGTTTTCTTTCTCAGCTTTTAAAGCCTCTTTCCAGTGCTCTTCTGGGTTCCTTGAATAGCTAATCATGTTTCCGAAACGGTCGACGTACGCAAGTTCCCACTTTTGTTCATCGAAGTCTGGGATGAGGTCTAGAGACTGCTCTTCGAGTTTCAGCCCGTGGTCTGTAAGCATCATGTTTGGTGTATAGCTAGAACGGAACTGTTCTTCTGGTCCGTAGAGTCCGTTGTCATTATTTGGCAATACTGCAAGAGTTTCAATTTTGCCTTTCACCCACGACAGTGCCCGTAAATCTGTTGTGACAATACGAACAGATCCAGACGTTGCAAGGTAGAACGGTGCTCCGTTTTGCATTGTCTCTGTACGAGGGGCTGCATTTATAAAAATGCCAGTTGATGTCTGTGCAAATTCCTTCTTTGTGTCTTCTGACATGTGGCCAGATTTTTCTGTTTCTTTATGCATTTCCAAAATAAGCATGACCATATGGTTCATGACATTCTCACGTCCGTAGATATCAAACTCCCTTCTGACATGTGACAAAGGAAAAGAACGAAAATCTGTCGAGATGAGTGCGTCTGCATCATCTTGATCAAAAGGACTCTTGCTACGGCCGTAGGTATCAGAGAAGAGATACGTACGCCTTAGCTCATGAGAAGAAGTCATAGTTCGGTGGAAAAGAATGCTCAATCAGATTAGGGTTTTTCCGCTTCACTGCAAGTAGAAAACTTATCTATTCTAGGTACAAAAGTGGGTTCTTCTTCACACCATTAAGGCGCACTTCAAAGTGTACGTGGATACCCGTTGCACCGTATACGAGTCCGCTATTTCCCATCCATGAAATTGTCTGTCCTCTTGCAACAGTCTCTCCCACTTTGACGTACAACTCTTTGTTATGTGCGTAGAGCGTCACAAGACCATTTCCATGGTCAATCTGAACGACATTTCCATACCCTCCATTCCACCCAGTGTCAGACCGAATAACTGTTCCTTCTTCCGCTGCATAAATCGGTCCCCCACCACGGTCTTGCATATCGACCGCGAAGTGACGTGTGTGGAAGTGTTGTGTGTAGAAACAGTCTGCTGCACATGGCTTCTGCAAGACTCCTGCAGTTGGTGTTGGTGTAAATGCACTATCAGGTTTCTGTGAAACCTCCACATGCTTTGTCGGCTCTTTAGGTTTACCTGTTGGCTTATCTGCTTTATCACCTGGTACAACTGGCTGATCATCTACCGTTGCAACGGTAACAGTCTTCTGCACAATTGGCTTCGCTCCTGGGATGATCAACTGCTTCCCTGCAATAATAAATTCATTCTTCAGTTCGTTCTGACTCATAATCTCTCCCTGCGCTATGTCATAAATTTGTGCAATACGACTGAGCGTTTGGCCACGCGATACTGTGTGCAACACTCCATCTACTGGAAGAATAAGTAGTTCGTCTCCTGGTTTTATCGGCTGGCCATTTGATAAGTTATTTGCCCACTGAATCGTTTCTACAGAAATTGGATACCAACGGGAAAGACGTTCCAAGCTATCGCCATCCTTGACGATGTGAATTGTTCCTTTTGCGTATGCGCGACGTGCACTCTGCTGCGTCAGTGGGGATGTCTTTTTTAAGAAACCATCTTCAACGAGTAAGAACTGCTGCGATGCAATGGCTATTTCCTGTGGAGCCAATGCTGCTTTTGGCACGTATGGTGGCAACAGCGATCCTACAATAAAAATGAAGAAACAAATCGTGCGTACACGATTTGTGATCCATCGATGAGTAGAAGAGGAAGAAGTATGCATGGAATTACGGATTGATTATTTGCTGCACTGCAACAGGGGTAGCGGTTGTGCTTAGTGCAGAAAGAATTGTTTTCATGTCTTGATAACGCTCAGCAGAATTAAATAATACTACAACGTATTGTGTGTTGTCAGACTCTACGATCGACATCAGACACTGTCCTGCGTCTGCTGTTGTTCCTGTTTTTCCAGCCAATACCTCTGCAGTAGTATCGCTTGGCTTATGGAGCAATGCATGTGTGTGATACAACTGAATTGTGTCACCTTCGCGACTAACAATGCGTGCACCAGACTTTCCAAGTCGATCTGCTATTTCTGGGTAACGTAATACAAACATAGAGAGCCACGCAATGTCTTGTGGGGTTGACCAGTGTGCTGGATGGTCGAGGCCAGATGGGTTTCTAAATGATGTACTTCGGAGTCCCAGTTCTAATGCGCGTTCGTTCATTTCTGCGACAAATGCTGGAGTAGAACCACTATGGAATTGCGCTAAGGTTAGGGCTGCATCATTTGCAGAGTTTACAAGCAAAGCAGACATTAGATCTCCAACAGTAAAGTTTTTTCCTGGTGGTAAATATGCCTTATGTCCAATGCTATCGACCACGCTCTGTGGGATAGTTACCATCTCATCGAGCTCATGATTTTCTATGATAATCAATGCCGTCATCAGCTTTGTAAGACTTGCCATTGGTCGCTGGATTTTATGCTCCTTCGTGAAGAGTAGTTGCCCGCTTTCTCTGTTAAAAATAACGACTCCAGATGCAGAAAGCCTGTCTTCCAAAAGTAGTTCGCTACTTGGTGGTGCGATTGCCATATTCTCCAATGTCATACCATCAGTATTCATGTCCTGCGTGGCAGGAAACAAGCCTAAAAGAAGAGTTGCGAGGAGAGATCTATACATCTCATATACTCTATTGGAGTCGCTACCAAACTGGAAGTGGAAGATCCTATTTTATCGAGTGATTTAGGCCATCTGGTCAAGCGATTGAGCTTGTTCAAATGGCAAAAGCTACTACTGATAGATGACCCTATCGGTTACACGTAAGTCTACGTAATCTTTTGTTTCTGCAATATCAACCTCACGTAAGAACGTTCTGTAGCGTTCTAATTGGTCTTCTAGTGGGCTTTTTAAGTCAAACCATAAGTCTCTATCTCCTATGCGCAAATGAAACTCCTGTGCGCGTACAAAAACCGTTCTTCGCTCCACCTCTTGGCCAAACTGGCGAAGAAATGCAATCTCTGCTGCGTTCATACGTTCGATAAATGCAGGAATAATAAGCAGTGATCCCGGCACTGGCCTTACCCCCCAGTCAACAATCAAGATTTCTGGTAATACTTGTGTATCCTTCGCAGCTGTTGTCGTGACATATACACCTTCTTCGGTGACATAGTCGATGGTAGAACCTGTACCCAGTGGCATATCGATGTCGTCTGGTTCGATAATACGCAGACGTGCGACAAGAGGCTGGAGTGCAATGCGCACATGCAACACCGATGAATATTCTTTCCCGATGCTTACTGTTTCGATGTCTGTAATGCTTTGCTCAAGCAAAGAGGTCACTTCAAATGATGATAAGAAGAATAAGTGACGACCAAACAATGATGACAATGTGTTCTGTACCTCTTCAATATCCAGACGTGGACTAAGCCTTGTTACTTTGATCTCTCGCAACTGAATAATGGGAGAAAAGAGTAAGAAGCAAAACACCACAGTGCCAGTCAAAAGAATGGTCACTGCTGTCCATTTTGCAGCAGAGGAACGGATATTTTCCAAGTACATCTGCATCTTTCGTACCTTTCGCTTCCATTGATCCTTCTTTCTTTTTTGCTTACGATCCATTTTACGCTTCACAAAGCGCTTGGTATCAGGCGTTACTTTCCGAGCAAACTTTTTCGGAATTCTGGAGGTTTTTTTGCGTGGCACTCAAATATATTACCATAATCCCTTTTGATATTTTTTGATTCATATCAGCTTCGCTATTCCTTTGTAACTTTTCAGAGATGAAAAGTAACTTCGTTATCTCTCTTGTCCCTTTTTTCTTGATAAAAAAAGGACGAAAAAATCAAGGCAGACTGAACTCATCCCCGGCCCTTCTCCTTTGCGAAGGAGAAGGGAGTTGTATTTTTGCATGCAAACAAACAGTTCCCTCTCCTCAAGAGAGGAGAGGGCGGAGGGTGAGGTCGGCTTTCAAAAGCCACAAAAGGATAGCGAAGCTTATTTGAATGAAAAGTAGCAATCTACCAAACAAACCATCATAGTATTTCCATGAAACTTGCAATTGTCGCTGACTGGCTTCCTGTCTTCGCTGGTGCTGAGCACGTGATAGCAGAATTTCACACGCTATGGCCCGATGCGCCTATATTTACGACTGTGACAAATAAAGAAAAAATTGGCCCGCTGCAAGATGCAGACATACGAACAACGTATCTTCAGACTATGTACCGTCTGAGTGGCAAACATCAATGGTTATTACCGTGGATGCCGCGTGCGATAGAGTCTATTGATCTTCGTGGTTATGATACAATTCTTAGCTCTTCACATGCCATTGGTAAGGGAATCATTCCACCAAGTACTGCGCGGCACATCTGTTACTGTCACACGCCAATGCGCTACGCATGGGAGATGGAGGAAGAGTACTTAGATGATTTTAAAATCCCGAAGCGTTTGCGCAGGGCTATTAAACAAAAGCTAAAACATATCCGTCGGTGGGACATGACGAGTGCCGCTCGTGTTGATACATTTATTGCCAATTCTACAACAACACAAGACCGCATTAAGCGCGTGTATAACCGAGACAGTATTGTTATTCACCCTCCCGTAAGTGAACGATTTTTCCAATTCAACCCCCAACCCCCAACCCCCAACCCCCAACCGTATTACCTCGCTATTGGTCGCATGGTTCCATACAAAAGATTCGACCTACTCATTAAAACTGCAAACAAGCTAAGCCTACCGCTAAAAATTGCAGGTTCTGGGCAAGAATTTCCAAGGCTCAAAGCAATGGCTGGACCAACGGTCGAGATGCTTGGCTTTGTTCCAGATAGTGACCTTCCAGATCTTTACCGCAACGCGCGTGCTCTCCTCTTCCCACAGTTCGAAGACGCGGGCGTCGTCCCTCTTGAGGCCGAGGCTAGTGGAACACCAGTGATTGCATACGGCAAAGGAGGAGTGCTTGATACCGTCAAACCAGGCGAAACTGGGGTCTATTTCAGTGAGCAAACAGTCGATTCTTTAGGTGATGCCATCAAGCAGTTTGAAACCATGACTTTTGATTCTTCAGCTGTTTCTGCATTTGCAGCACAATTTAGTGCCACTCGATTTAAAGAAAAGATTTCTTCAGTTATCTCTGGTACATAAAATTGTTTCCCTTTCAGGAATTAATCTTCCACATCTGTCTCATCCTCGATCTCTCCGACAAGCTCCTCTAGGACGTCTTCAAGCGTCACTAGGCCAACTGTGTGATCATTCTCTTGTACAACTGCCTGATGGATGTTCTTCTCCCTGAAGAGCGCTATAAGTTCGTCACTACGCATGTCAGATTTCACAGTAAGAACATCACGAATGATACTTTCTATGTCGTCGCCTCCGTTCTTTTCATATAAAGACTGAAGAACATCTTGCTTGATTATCATTCCTTTTACTTCGTGCATTGAAATACCAAAGACTGGGTACCTGGAATGCGGTTCGTGGTCTATCTTTTGCCATGCCTCACCAATGGTATCATCTGTGTTTACTGCGATAATATCTTTTAGTGGCGTCATAATGTCATCGGCTGTTTTATCATTCAAAATAAATGCACGATGGATCAGCTGGCCTTCGTCACTTTCTATGTGCCCTAGCTTTCTTCCGATTGTAACAAGAGAACGGATCTGCGCTTCTGTCCCGACTTTACGCTCTCCTTTTTTAAAGAGATTTGTAATGTATTCAAGCGCCACAATGATCGGAAGCATAATGGTTGTTAGCATTAGAATGACTGGTGCAGTTATCAGTGCAATGCGCTCTGCGTAATGAATACCGATAGCTTTTGGGATGATCTCTGAAAACAAAATAATACCAAACGTTAGTGCTGTTGTGATGACCGCAAGAATTGCGTCTCCATACAATGTAATAACCATTTGTCCTACCATGATAGAACCCACAATGTTCACGACATTGTTCCACACTACGATTGCAATAACGCTACGATTCAAGTTCTTGTGTACACGAACAAGCACAGAACTTCCCACAACCTTACGATGCAACATCGCATGCACTTGCGCATCTGTAATACTGACAAGAGCCGCCTCCGCACCAGAGAAGAA
>JABJGX010000041.1 GCA_018662075.1 Candidatus Peregrinibacteria bacterium
ATTTTTCTAGATTACTTACAGAATTACCACTACTCTCCCCTCCGATATGTCACTCCTTAAACCAGCAAAATTTTTCCTTGGCCTCTCAACAGCACTTGTTGTCGTCAGCATTGCGCTATTTATTGTCCCAGGACCACGTCTAAGTATCGACTTCACAGGAGGAACCATGATGGAAGTACGTATCCCTGAAGAGACAACAAGAGGAGATATTGCGGCAGCAATTGATGGGTTTACATCGGAAACAGAGCTTGGAAACGTCACACTCGCAATGACGAAAGACAGTAGTGTATTACTCCGCATGAGAGATATTACCAACGAAGAGCACATTGCATTGCAAAAACACCTACGAAGCGAACTCGGACAGATTAAAGAGCTTCAATTCACGACTATTGGACCGACAGTTGGAGCAACCCTCAAGAAGAGGTCTTTCTGGGCTCTTGGAATCGCATCTCTTGCGATCGTTCTCTATATCGCATTTGTCTTCCGCAAGATCCCACGAAAGCTCAGCCCATGGAGGTTCGGTATTATCGCAGTTATTACCCTATTGCACGATGTTTTCATCACTGTTGGTATCTTTGTGATCATCAGTCATACCACATCATTCGAGTTTGATACGCTCTTCATAACAGCGCTTCTGACTATTCTTGGTTACTCTGTAAACGATACGATTGTTATCTTCGACCGTATTCGCGATAACCTCGCAGAACAGGGTCGCAAAGAAGACTTTGCAGCAGTTGCAGACCGAAGTCTTAGCGATAGCGTCACGCGATCTATCAACACATCAGTATCGACACTTATCATGCTTTCAAGCCTCTTTATCCTCGGATCAGAGAGTATTCGTTGGTTCGTTCTTACATTGATGGTTGGAAGCATTATCGGAACCTACTCTTCACTCTTCCTTGCAACGCCACTCTTGGTATTCTGGAAGAAAAAAGCGTAAAAAACCCCAAGATGCCTTTTATTAGAAAGAAGATCCTGTAAGCTCTTTTGCGATGTCAGATGCACCAATTATCAAACGGCTCAAAGCAGGACGCGTAGAGTGTACTGTTACATTTACTGAGGCTGAAATCGCCCCTGCAGAAGAGAAAGCGCTTCACGAGCTCTCTCGTGATATAGAGATCCAAGGCTTCCGCAAGGGAAATGCTCCTATGGACCAAGTGAAAGATAAAGTGGATAGCGACAAGCTATTCCAGCAGACTATTCACCACTTATTGCCAACAACATTCGAAAAGCTTATCGAAAGCGACAATATCAAGCCAATCATTCATCCTCGTGTCGAAGCTGTCAGCCAGTCTCCTCTAACGGTAAAGATTATCTTTGTCGAAAAGCCAGAAGTGAAGATTAAGGGTATCGACAAGATCAAGATTGAAAAGAAGGAGCCAGAAGTAGACGAAAAAGAAATGAACAAGATGATCGACTACATTCTCGCAAAGCACAAAAAGATAATCCCAGTTGAGCGCGAAGCGAAGTCTGGAGACCAGGTTACTATGGACTTCTGGGGGTCAGACAAAGAGGATAAAGAGATCGATGGTATCCGAACAGAGGGTCACATCGTCGAAATTGGATCTAAGGTTCTTATTCCAGGATTCGAAGATGCTCTTATTGGAATGAAGAAGGGTGAAGAGAAAGCATTCACACTCACCTTCCCAGAGAAATACCATGCAGAGCAACTGCAAAACCAACCGGTTACTTTCCACGTCACCGTAAAGGATATTGCAGAGATCAACATGCCAGAACTAAACGACGAATTTGCACAAAAAGAGCTTCAGTCTAAAGATGTTGCAGACTTCAAAAAGCAAATTTCAGATTCTATGCTTCAGCAAGAAATAACGGTAGAGCATCAGCGTCGTGAGCGCATTCTGATGGATGAAATTGTAAAATGCACAACAGTAGAGCTTGCAGAGGAGCTCATCAGTGAAGAGACAAAGCAAATGGTTGGAGAATTCTCTCAGCAACTACAGCAGCAAGGAATGACTATGGAAACATGGATGACACAGAGCGGAAAGAAGGCAGAAGAAGTGATGGAAGACATGAAAGAGCAGAGCACTACCCGCCTCAAACTTCGACTTGGAATGCAGAAGCTCATCGATGAAAAAAATATCGACATCTCCGATGAAGAAATGGATATGGTCATCGAAGAATTCTTATCGCAAGCTACTCCAGAACAAAAAGTAGAAGTAGAGAGTTCATACAAAAAAGGAGCTCAAGCATACGAGCAGCTCAAGTGGCAGAAAAATGTTGAAAAGGCGCTCTCAGAAATGTTGAAGTAATTCCTACTATTTCCATTCAACGCTTACACGTCGATCTGGATTCGTATGCTGGAACATTTTGCAGTGATCTTTATGAATCATCACCTCTCCTGTTCGACTAATGTTTCCAACAATGCGGCACGTGCCATGGCTATCTTGAGGCTTACAACATTTTGCATATCGTAGTGGCATACTGAGGTTTCCTTCCACTTGTATCTGTGAATCCTTCCGTTGCATACGAACAGGTGCCGTCGTTTTTGTACGTATTGCAGTGTCCACATCAGACAAAGCATCTAGTCTAGCAAGAAGTGTTGACCCGCGTTCTGCCCCCTGTCCAATCTTCATAAGTAAATCCTCTCGCTGGTGAAGGTTCAATGTCTCTCCGTCACACTTACGGAGCAAAGAAAGATCAGTTGTTAGTGGTGGAAAACGTCTTTTTTTAAGGTCTGCATTGATGGAATCTCTTCCTGCAGAGATTAACTGTGGGCGCTCAAGAGCATACAAATATCTGCGCAATTTACTACGAGAGGATCCCATCCGTAGTAACTGCATCCACTGTGTAGAAGGCTGAGGAGAAGAGTATTTTTGTATATCAACGACATCACCATTCTCCAAACGATAGTCCAATGGAACAATGGACCCGTTCACCTTTGCGCTACGGAATGATAGTCCAAGGTCTGTGTGAACCTGGAATGCAAAGTCGAGTGGTGTAGCCTCTTCCGGAAGCTCGATAATGTCGCCACGAGGGGTAAGGACAAAGATATGATCTGTATATGTTTGCGCCTCCTCACCATGTATAGCCTCTTGTCCAATAAGCACAGAGCGCAACTGAACTTTCTCCATAGCGCGTTCTGTTGCGCCATGCTCTTTATAGCTCCAGTGCGCAGCCACTCCATATTGCGCTTCTCTATCCATCTTTTCTGTACGAACTTGAATCTCTAAAAAGCAATCATCAGGAAGTCCTGCAAAGCCAGAGAGAGTGGTATGCAAACTCTGGTAACCATTGGGCTTTGGAAATGCAATGTAGTCCTTAAACCGATTGGTAACAGGACGACCAAGCTGATGCAGAAGTCCTAGTACCTGATAACAGTCAGCTTCTGACTGAACAATAACGCGCAACGCAAACAAGTCATGAACATTACTAATATGCGTTAATGACTTTGAATTCATTTTTTGGAAAATACTAAATGGCTGCTTCTCACGAGCGCTCACCTCAGCAAAAATTTTTTGTTGCCTCAAAAATACTTCGATCGCCTCCTGTGCTTTCTGTAAAAAAGATGGATGACTCTTGTGCTCATCTTCAAGTTGCTGCGCAATGCGCTCCGCATCAATCGGGTACACTACAGGAAACGAACCAGTTTCAAGTTTATGCTTCAAGGAGTAAATACCAAGCCTTGCAGCTACTGGTGCAAACAACTGAAGAATATCCTGACTCAGCCTTGTTGCCCTAGAAGGGTCCATCTGGTGTAAAAAATTCAAGATATATGTTCTATCACACAGCGTAACAAGCAAGATACGAATGTCATCCGACACAGACAAAAGCATCAAACGTAAGTCTTCTATAGAACGTCGTCTGCCTTCAAGTGTGACATGCGACAGTAAGTGGACACCGCTTACAAGGCCGCGTACCTTTGGTCCAAACTGATCTTCAAGCTCCAGCAATGTCATTGTCTTCATTTCGAGAACATGATGTAACAAACACGCAATGACCGTATCTTCATCAGGTTGAAATGCTGTCAGTTCCTCTAAAATTCCAAGGGTATGATCGATCATCGTTTCCCCTGTCCAGTGTAGGGAGTCTCCATACATAGACTGTGCTGTTGAGTATGCAAGTCCCAGGCGCGCAGCATCATACGAAGCTCCGGACTGTGCAAGTCGGTTCAAGACTGGTGCCAACTGAATAGAGGCAACGTCACTCATGTCATATACATCTTACGACCATTCATCGTGTTTCTCTAGGACTATCGTGCACATTTTTTGGCCTATATAAGCCATTTACCGCCAGTTAAAGCGACGTATCAACGGTCAAGAATGAGCGTGACAGGTCCATCATTTTTTAGGCTCACATCCATATATGCTCCAAAAACACCTGCTTCCACTGTCTCAACGCCTAATTCCTTCAATTTTTTAATGAAATACTCATAGAGCACTTTTGCATCATCAGGCGCTGCTGCCCCGCTATAGTCCGGCCTATTCCCCTTTTGAAGGGTTCCAGCCAACGTAAATTGTGATACAACCAATATCTCACCGCCAATATCAAGAATAGAACGGTCATTCATCTTTCCGTTCTCTCCATCAAATAAGCGCGTTTTAACGATCTTCTCCGCAAGTAACGCTGCATGAGCAGATGTATCACCAGTGATAACCCCTATAAAAAGCAGGTATCCAGTCTCTATCTGACCAATAACCTCTTCACTTACCGAGACAGACGCTTCAGTAACTTTTTGGAGGATAACTTTCATATGCACATATTCTAGAGCATTTTCTTGACCCAAACACCAAAATGAATAGAATTGCATACGACCGAAGACCGAGGGCACAGGGCTGATGGCCTTAAATTAGTCTCTCCGAGGTATACAGCATCGTTTACTCGGCTTACGCTTGGTAAATCGTGTCGTCTACCTTGCTGGTCTCCCGGTCGTCCAGGAGACTTTTTTTTAACCCAAACCATTCCAGACACCTACTATCATGGCTCTCACTAAAGAACAAAAGGCAGATCAAATTAAGAAGCTTACTGTACAGCTGAAAGATGCTGAATCCGTCATGTTTAGTAACTACATTGGCCTTAATGTTGCAGACGTTTCTGAGTTCAGAAATAAGCTACGCGAAGGAAATGCAGAGATGAAAGTAGCAAAAAAGACATTGATCCAACGTGCATGTAA
>JABJGX010000018.1 GCA_018662075.1 Candidatus Peregrinibacteria bacterium
AGTGGGGCGTAACTGCTTCGTCGTAGAAGTAGACGAAGACATTTATATTATTGATCTTGGACTACAGTTCCCAGATGAAGACATGCTTGGAATCGATTACTTGATTCCAGACCTTTCTTCTCTTCGTGGAAGAGAGAACCGCATTAAGGGGGTACTCTTTACCCATGGTCACCTCGACCACATTGGTGCTGTTCAGCACTTAATGCCAGGGCTACATTACCCACCGTGCTTCGGAACAAAACTTACAATGGCTTTCGTACGAAAGCGTCTTGAAGAAGAAAAGATCGCAGATAAATCACAATTAAACGTTGTGCCATATAGACAGAAGACACGTCTTGGAAAAGTAGACGTAGAATTCTTGAAGGTGACACACTCTATTCCAGACTCTGCAGCTATAGCACTTCATACTCCATATGGAACATTGCTGCACACTGGAGACTTTAAGTTCGACCTTACTCCGGTAAACGAAGATCCTGCAGACTTCCAACGTCTTGCAGAACTCTCTTCAGAAGGAAACGGTGTTCTTGCAATCATTGCAGACTCGACCAATGCGTCGAAGCCTGGACACAGTAAGAGTGAAGGAGATATCTCTGAAACCTTGCACAAGCTTATTGCCGATGCGGAAGGACGCGTGATTGTTTCGACATTCAGCTCTCTTCTTAATCGTATTCAGCAAACTATAGAGCACGCTAAGAAGTACAACCGTACGGTCTTTGTCTCTGGTCGCAGTATGATGACCAACATCGAGATTGCCCAGAACCTTGGATACCTTAAGGCTCCACGCGGACTGATCCGCAAGGCAGGACCTGGAATGGATAACCTTCCAAATAAGCAGGTTTTGATCCTTACAACTGGAAGCCAAGGAGAAGAGATGGCAGGACTCGCACGTATCGGACTTGGTACTCATAGACAGATAGGGGTAAAAAAAGGAGATACCATTATCCTCAGTAGTAACCCAATTATTGGAAACGAACGCGCTGTTGCGAAAGTTATCAATAACCTTCATGCACAAGGCGCAATCGTCAAAACGAATGCCGAGCTTGCACTGCACGTTACTGGTCACGGAAATGCAGAAGATATTCTTCTCATGCACCGACTGGTAAAGCCGCGTCACATTATCCCAGAACATGGTGAGCCATCTATGCGCGCTGCTCATGCGGCACTTGCAAAGAAGATTGGATACCCAGACAACCAGGTCCACTTGCTGGAGAATGGTGAAATTCTAGAATTTGATGCAAACGGTGGTGCACGTCGAAGTAAGACAAAGGTTCCCATTAAAGACATCATTATCGATGGTAAAGGAGGTGCTGCAGGCGAAGGCCAGCGCGTCATCCAAGACCGTAAGATTATGAGCCGAGGTGGAACAGTTGTTATCATGCTTCGTGTTTACAAAGATAGTAAGAGGCTTATGGGAAACCCCGATGTGCTTAGCCGAGGACTGATGTATGGCTCTGAAGAAGAAGCTATTACAAAGGAAGTTGTTGAGCGCACAAAGAAAGCCTACACCGATGCTGTCGATAAAGGAGACCATGACCGCAAGTCACTAAAGCGTGCGATCAACGGAGCTCTCTACCGATACTTTGATAAAAAACTCAACCGAGAACCAATGGTTATTCCAATTATCGTCGAAGTCTAATGCAGTACGCATCTGTCCTTCTCGACCTTGACGGAACACTCATCGACTCGCCCAAATATTGGCACGCTGCATACAACATTGCAGTGGCCTCTTTTGGTAAAGAGATCACAGATTCTCAGTTTCGGGAATGGTATCCAGAAGGTGCGCACATCACACATTGGCTAGAATGGCTTGGTATTGGCGCCGAGCACCTCGATACCGTACGAATGGTTCGTGATGAACATTACCTGGAATACTTGCGACACGACGTAGCATGGCTAGAAGGAGCTAAAGAATTGCTAGAGTCACTGAAAGGTAAAGTTCCAACTGGTATTATCACTGGCTCTCATAGGTCTTATGTTGATGTACTAGATGAAGCGCTAGGGGTCTCTGACCTTGTCGACATAGTGCTGACATGTGAAGACTTCTCTTCGAAGGCTCATGCTCTGCAGATCTGCAGTGAGAAGTTCTCTGTAGACCTGAAAGATTCTGTGTATATAGGAGAACAGCCGTTTGACGAAGAGGGGGCACTGGGAGCGGCTACCCCGTTTATGGTCTACAAAGGGGAATACACACCAAGCAGCATGCTTGATGCGGGTCATTCTGTGATTACTGATTGGGCGAAGTTTAGAGGTAATCTTCAAGCTTAATCTCATAGTTATCGACTCTTTCTTGATCCTTCTTGCATGTCTGTACCCCTAGAACTGCATCCCTCCTTGCTTTCGGGATTCGCTTGTTGCACACAATACACTGCAATACTTCATGACGTGCTAGTTGTTGCTTCTGCTCAATAGCCTGATCTGTTAATAACATTTCTAGCTGCTGTGCCTCACTAATACTTCCCAGGTCACCTGCATCTGGTGTTGGTGCTACTGCGAAGAGGTCTGCTTTACTACTTGAAATAGTCATAGGTATTGGGGAAAGTTTGCCCAATACTATACATTTTACCTTTTTTGTCAATTAAGAGACTCCGATAAATAAAACACCTCTACATGAGCAGGAAAATTTGCTATAATATGGTCTATGAATGCAATATTACACAGATTCCAGCTCATGCTCTCAGAGGTCTCTCTGTCTGCTTCCGAGAAAGTGATCAACCTCTTACCCGAGATCCTCTTTGCCATTGTTGTGGTATTTGCAGGATGGATTGCCGCGGTATTGGTGCATCACATTGTGCTTTGGATCTTAAACTTTTTTGCCATCGATAAGCTGGCAGCAAAAACTCCACTAGGCAGTATTTTAAAAGGCGCTGGTATCCATAAAAGTATTAGTGAGATCCTTGGACTACTCGTCTTCTGGCTCATTATTCTTTTGACAATGATCATTGCCGCAGACACATTGCACATGCAACCGGTCAGCGAAGGGCTCTCTGTTATTACGAGTTACATTCCACAGGTGATCGCGTCTCTTTTGATTGTGATCTTTGGAATGCTTCTCGCAAAATTTTTACAGATGCTTTGTTTGCAGACGCTTTCAAAGCTCGATATCGGATATAAGAAATATGTTGGGAAGGCAGTGCAAATCGTTGTACTCACGTTTGTCTTTATTGCAGCGGTCGACCAGCTGGGACTCAACCTTCAATACATCTTAAATGGTGCTGTTACTATTATCTCTGTCTTCCTACTCATGCTTGGCCTTGGTGCTGCGTTTGGCGCACGTACCGTGCTTGATAATGCAATCGCATGTCAGCAGATCCGAAGGCAAATGCCGGTTGGTAGCAGTGTTGAAATAGAAGGGGTATCTGGCACAGTAAAAGAATTTACAATGACCAATATTGTCCTCGAAGGAAACGGTGTTACCACTGTGCTTCCCGCGACACACTTTTTGATACATACATACACTAAAAAATAGTTATGGGTTCCGTCTCTCCTAGACCGATTCTCGTTTCTATCCCTCACTCAAGTTCTGCAGTTCCTGAAGAGGTGGTAGATAAAATAGCACTCAGTGCCGAAGAACTTTTGGGATATACAGATCTCTTCACAGATGAAATTTTTGATGTTGATAATGTGTATAAAGTGCAGAGTAATTTCTCTCGCGTTATTGTCGATCCGAACCGTGCACCAGATGATATTTCCAAAGAGTATGAAATGGCTTCTGAAGGAGTGATTGTTCACACAACGTGGGATGGGAAAAGTGTCTACAAAGAAGAGCCAGACCAAGAGACCGTCGACGCACTCATCAAGAACTATCACGACCCGTATCACGATGCGCTAGAGCAGCACATTCCAAAAGTGCAGTTCCTCATCGACTGTCACTCGTTCCTTCCTTATGGACCGAAGCTTAAAAAGGATAGTGGAAAGGAGCGTCCAGACATCAACCTTGGAAACGTAAACTTTTCATCATGTACCCGTGAGCACACTGTGTTCTTTCGGGAGTTCTTTGAGGCACAGGGATTTAATGTTTCCATTAACTTCCCGTACACAGGGAAATACATCTTGGGACACCACTGTCACCGTCGTCGTATTCCACCGTTCTTGGTTCCAGGGATTCAAATCGAGATTAACCAAGGCCTTTACCTAAAACCAGATAGCCACGAGAAAGACCCAAAGATGATCGCTGAATATAACGATATTTTCGAAGCACTTATTCAAGCTTTCATGGTGAAGTTCTGTCCTGATGATTGCCCGAAAGAAGAGGCTTAGGATACTACCTTCCCAACAACTTCCCATCCCTCAAACGGAGTCCAGTCACACTGACTGTGCAGCTCTTTTGCGTGAATTGTCCACTCGGCGTCGAGGTCTACTTCGATGATTTCTGTGTCTGATCTTCCGAGATTGAAAATACGATTTGGGTTTTCGAAACAGAGTTTCTTAATCTGTTCTATGGTGATTTTTCTGTCTTCCCACTTGCCAGATGCAGCTGTAAGAAGAAGAGGGAGCATGGTCTCAACACCCGGTACGCCAGATGGTGCACTCATTGGTGGCGTCACCTGTTTTTCTTCGAGCGTATGTGGTGCGTGGTCTGTTGCAATGCAGTCTACTGTACCGTCCTCTATGCCCTTCCACAGCGCCTGTTGGTCAAGGCTACTACGAAGAGGCGGGTTCATCTTCCCAAGCGTTCCAAGCTCCTTATAATCCTCTATAGAAAGAAACAGGTGATGTGGCGCTACCTCGCACGTTATCGGTAGTCCATCTTCCTTTGCTGCTTTGACGAGACCGATGCCTTGAGCAGTTGAAAGATGGGCAACGTGAAATGGTGTGTTGTACTTTTGCACGAGGCTAATTGCGTAGGCGATGGACTCTGCCTCGGACGCCGCTGGCCTCATGAGTGAATGGAGCGAGACGTCGCTATCGATGACAGTATCTTCTGCTTTTTCCCTCAGGAACTTTTCTGCAGACTCGTTAATTTCTGGACTTTCGCAATGGGCGATCAATGGAATTTTTAATGCTGCACATATTTTAAAAATCTCTTCTACTATTCCTCCATCTACTTTCTGATTTCCGGTCGAGTGGTCGAGATACAACTTGAGCCCACTGCACCTGGCTTTTAATTCTGGATGGTTTGTCCATAGGTCCTTCAGTTCCTCTAAATGCGCGGCTTCTGTGACCCCGAAGAAGAACCTGATGTCGCAATCGGTAATCTGCGCTGCGCGGCTTACCTTGTCTGCGAATGCGTCGACTGTAACGCATGGAGGGTTGGTATTTGGCATCTCGCATACACAGGAGACGCCTCCAGCTTTTGCCGAAGTAGCCTCTGTCTTCATGGTAGATTTATGCTCAAAGCCTGGTTCACGAAAATGCACGTGGCAGTCTATGAGGCCGGGGAGTGTGATGATATTTGTCATGACTACGCTTTACCAAGAAGCATCGCAAGCAATGCCATACGCACTACGACTCCGTTTCGCACTTGCCTAAAGTACGCTGCGTTTGGTAGTGCATCGACATCGGTGTCGATCTCTCCAACACGTGGAAGAGGATGCATCACGGTAATGTCGCGGTCACGAACGTGGTCTGCCTTTAAGATGTATTTTAACTTAAGCCTCTCATATTCTGCCTCGTCTTCGAATCGCTCTTTTTGAACTCTGGTCATGTAGATGACGTCACTATCGAGGCCCTCTTCGATGGACTCTACTTCTGTGTATGCAATTCCTTTTTCATCAAAGAAGCTGGTTACTTTTTCAGGCATTTTTAGCTCCGGCGGTGAGACCAGTGTGAATGACACGTCTTTATACAGGCCCAGCAAGAAGCTGAGTGAGTGCACGGTGCGTCCGTACTTTAGGTCTCCGACCATGGTGATGTGAATCCCATCGAGTGTTCCACGCTCTTTAAAGATGGTGTACATGTCGAGGATTGCCTGTGTTGGATGCTGCCCCGGTCCGTCCCCTGCATTGATGAATGGAACAGTCGCTACTGCTGCTGCGGTATCTGCAGAACCTTGCTCTGGGTGTCGCATAACAATTGCATCACTGTACTGGCAGATAACGGTGATGGTGTCTTCGATGGTTTCTCCTTTGTAGAGCGAGCTGAATTGTAGTCCATCTGCAGTAATAACACTTGCACCGAGGTGCTTCATCGCTGCATCAAATGAGAGCCTGGTTCTGGTACTTGGTTCGTAGAAGAGGTTGGCAAAAACTTTGCCCTTAAACATTTCGTTTCCGCCAGCGCTATAGACCTTCTCCATGTCTTCCGTCACTTTTAAAATGGCGTCCATATCTTCTCTGGAGAGCTGCTTAGTGGACGTTAGATGTTTAAACGATAGTGGCATTCTAATCGCTAATTGTAGAGCAAAAATGGGATTTGTCCAGTGCAATTGTCCTGTACACTATATTCATGTCCAGTAAGCAAATAGCCACTTCTACCCTCTGGCAGATGGGAAGCCAAATCGTCATGGCGGCCTTGTCTATTCTCACAGTAAAATTTGTAGCAATAGGTCTCACACAAGAGCTTGCTGGAAACTACAACTCTGCCTATGGGTACCTGCAGCTTTTTGGTATTTTGGCAGACTTTGGCCTCTACGCCGTTGCGGTGAGAGAGGTAAGTAAAGCGACTGACAAAGAGAAGGTTCTCGGTGCGCTTCTTGTGCTCAGAACGATCATCTTACTGCTATCACTAGGGGCTGCGATACTCTTTGTATGGGTCATGCCGCAATGGAAAGGAACACCTCTTCCAATGAGTGTGATGATCGCATCACTTGTTCCATTCTTTACACTTCTTGCAGGAATCATTCGCACTGTCTTTCAAGTGAACTACAAGATGCACTTTGTTTTTATCGCGGAGGTGACACAGCGCATTCTTACAACCGGACTTATCGGAACATTTATAATTCTGGGAGTGCGACAAAGTACTGATGTTTTTCATCTTCATATGATGCTTCTCTTTGGAGGGATAGGTGCTGGGTTTTTATTTCTTGTGTCGCTCTTTTACGGCGGTCGCTTCATGCACATTCGCCCGACTTTCGATATAGAAATTATCAAAAGACTTCTAAAGCTTGCAGCACCTTTTGGCCTTGCTTACCTGTGTTTGGCATTTTACAGACAGTTTGATATCACGCTTATTGCTCTTCTGCGAGAGGACTTTGAACTGCAAAATGCATACTATGGTTTCGTTGTGCGCATGGCAGACATGGGGTTCATCCTTCCAACATTTTTGCTGAACTCTACTCTTCCGATTCTTAGCGAAAGAGATGCCAAGGGAGAAGACACCAGTGCACTTCTTGGTAAAACTTTTATGATGATTTTGATTATCGGTACGGTGGCGTTCCTCTTTGCAGCCCTTTGGTCACGGCCACTTATTGCACTACTTACTACCGAGCAATACTTAAGCACTGCTACCTCTGCGGGGTCTGATACCGCACTGCGACTTATCAGTATTCCGCTTCTTCTCAACGGTGTCATTCTCTACTCGTTCTATGTACTTCTTAACAGGCATGTATGGAAAAGGCTTGTGCTAACACTCTTTGGAGCAGCACTTCTTTCACTAGGGCTTAACATCTACCTAATACCTGACTACGGGTTTGTTGGAGCGGCAACAGTCTCTATTGTTGTTCACATCGTTCTTGCATGTGCACTGCTTCCACAGGCCCTGCAAGAAATGAAAATGAGTCTCTCTTTTGCGGATATTCGCCTCTGGGCATTATTTAGTGGAGGAGTAGCTATGGGGCTTGGTCTCTTCGCCCCAATCCTCACAAATGAGCTCAGTACTGTCATAGGACTGATTGCAATGACAATATTGATGGTTGCCCTTGGATGGGGGTGTAAGTTGCACAAAAAACTATTATAGTTTCTTATCATACTTGAACCATTGGCAGAAATGCTAAAATTTGGTACAATAATATGATTTACGAAACTCACACACAAATACACATGCGTACAAAACTTAAAATCGTCTGCACACTTACATTTCTTTCCTTCGTTGGAAACGTTATGGCTGAAGCTGCCCCCTCTGCAGTAGGAGGGATTGCTGCTACTGCTAATGGCAGCGAGATCACTGCGACATGGAACAGTGTGACCAGTGACCCGATTGCATATTACAGGGTCTACTACAGTGAAATTTCTATCCTTGAAAATGCAGGACTCTTTGACGACTTCGAGACAACAGAAGGAAATGAGACAACACTGACGTTTACTGCTCCACTAGGAGTAGACACTTTGTATGTTACCGCTATTGCTGTGAGCGAAAATGGACTTGAAAGTGAGCTCTTCCTAGAAGAGGCACATATCGAAATTAGCAGCGCGCCAACAGCTCCTACTCCTACTCCGGCACCAGTGCCAACACAGGCTCCTGCGCCTACAACGACTGTGATTCCTGAAAACACATCAGAAGATGTACGCCTCCTAAAGACAGAGGTTGTGTCTCCTACAGAGATCATTACGACATTCTCTGCAATGGTAACAGTGGACCAGGCGAATGCACCGAAGGGATTAAAAATCGAAGGTCCAAGTGGAGACAATTTGCAGATCAAGAGTATTACGATTAACCAGAAAACTATTACCATTCTTACCGAGCCTCAAACACGTGGCACGGTCTACAACGTTCAATTCAGTGAACCCTTTGAAGGAAAAAATGGAAGCCCACTCGATGCATCAGATCGGTCTGCCCTTATTACTGGTCACAGTGATGGAGTAGAGCCACCAGTTGTCGCACCTGTGCGTGCAGTAGACCCTATGTCTCCACCAGACATCACAGACGTTGCTCTTGTTCCACACATTCAACAAAACGGTGCATACACTGTCACGATGGAATGGACAGTTGATAACACACCTGGTGACCTTCATGGAATCGTTGTGTATCAAACACGTGACGGACAAACCTTTGGACCTCCAAGTCTTCTTCCAATCGATATTGGAGGAGTTCAATTGCAAGATGTCACACCTGGATTCTTTGGTCTCTATATTCAGACTATTAATGTGTATGGGTATGTATCGCCTGGAGTATTCCAGTACGCAAGCCTTCCTCAGTACATTCCTGGATATGGATTTTACGGAGACCTTACGTTCGGAAGCATGGATGTAAATGGTAATGTACTCTTCGATGAAATTGATGAATCGGAGGAAGAAGTTGCCGGTAACATCGCAACAATCGAGGTAATATCTGAAGACTCACCACTACAAGAGATTGAAGGTGTAGACCACTCTGCTGCTGCAGAAGAGGTTGCAGGACTCCATTGGAAAAATGCTGCAGTTCTTGCAGGCGGATCTTCTGTTGTTGTCTTAATGCTCGCTAGCGCATTTGTATTTGTCCCACGAAGGAGAGGGGG
>JABJGX010000022.1 GCA_018662075.1 Candidatus Peregrinibacteria bacterium
AATTGATTACTAGGAGTTTTGTGCACCGTAAATGGAAGGTTTGACTCTGGAGACATTACTCGTCTCTTGCAATCCAAACACATGAGGGACGTTGCCATTCCACGTCTATTTAGAAAGAGTACGACCTGCTCTTTTTTTTGAATTCGATCCTCGATCGCATCGAACAAAGTTTTGCTAAACGGATAGTTATTCCCGAAGTGTACGTTTCCAAGATCTACTACTTTCACGGTTGGCATGACAGCATTGCCATATCGCTCTGAGAGCACGGTAAGAGTGTGCTTACCAGTCTTTGCCTTATACCAAGCTTCAAGTGACGGAGTCGCAGTTCCAAGGACTAGCTTTGCACCAAAGTTTCTACAGAGTTCTTCTGCGACCTCTCGGGCATGATAACGTGGGCTTTGCTCGTTTTTATATGTCCACTCGTGTTCTTCATCGATAATAACCAATCCCAAGTCATGTGCAGGTGCAAAGAGCGCAGAGCGAGAGCCAATAATAAGTTTGATATCTCCAAAGCGAATCTTCTTCCAGGTTTCTCGCTTCTGAGCAGGGGTAAGCCTGCTATGAAGAATGGCAATATACTTCTCGTCCATCATTCCTGTGTAACGAGGAATGGAATGCTCTGTCAGGAAGATCTCTGGAACAAGTACTATTGCCTGCTTACCATTTTCTATAGCGTCTGCAATAAGTTGCATATAGACCTCGGTCTTTCCACTTCCAGTCACACCAAAAAGCAGTGAAGGGATAGTAGAATTAGAGATCTGTTTATAGGCTTCAGACTGATGCGCAGAAAGCGTTGGCCTTGTAAGTGATGGTAAAGTGTGTTCGATTGCTGAATACTCTTTTGAGACAATCTCTTCGATAACATTACGCTTCAGAAGAACATTGATAGTTGCCTTCGTCGCTCCAGTTTCAGAGCGCAGCCTATCCCATGAAACTTTGTCTTTACCAGTTAAGCTATCGATAACAAGTTGCTGCTTCGATCCTTTGCATTCAGAACTATCTAAAAGTCTGTAATACACTTTTCCTTGTGGCAACAAGGCAGCCCACGGCTTGCCGGGAAGAAAGGGCCTGAGAGCTTGTCTCAAGCTACAACAGTAGTAAGACGACATCCACTCCATTGTTTTCATGTGCTCGGGACTTAGCAGAGGCTCTGGATAGAGTTCATTCTCTATAGCTTTTACTTTAAACTTTGCATTGGCTTCCCCAATACCAAGTACAATTCCTTCTAGACTGTTATTCCGAAGAGGAACTGTCACGATAGACCCTGCTTTAATGTCTCTTTCCGATCCGTACGTTAAGCCGCCAGATATTCCTGGTGACTTCGCCGACGTCAAAATTCGTAAATCCATAGAGGATGTACATCATAGAGGAAAAAATAGCATTGTGTATGTATATGGTCGGGGTGAGAGGACTCGAACCTCCGACCCCACGCTCCCAAAGCGCGTACTCTAGCCAACTGAGCTACACCCCGACGCCGAGGATATTAAGGTAAAATTAGGTGAATGGCTAGAGCTCACACACCTTTTTTGTTACATGATTGCTAAATTACATTTATCTTGAACCAGCTCTAGAGCCATAATCCCTGCAGGGATTATTGAACTTACTGATAACACGGGCTGATGTGCATGGATCTGGGAGATTGTTCTGACGAAGGTTTCGACGGATAGCATTAATGCGGTCTAGACCTTCTGTATTTCTAATAATAGAGCGGCGACTTTGGCGTCCTTCAAAGAGGATCTGAGTGTTGAGTAAGTTTGTCCTGGACCTGAAGCGTCCACGCTTAACATTCTGACGGCGGATGGCGTCCTGAAGATAATTTTCATTTTCTATACGGAGTTGCATAACATTGGCAGCACTTCTGTCGTAATGCGATGCATCTCTTACTTGCTGACGCTCTACACGATTTTCTGCTGCAAGGGCTTTTCTTGCAGTACTAATACAACGACGAATCAGAAATTGACGCGGGTCATGACCTGTTTTCTCTTCAACGAAGTTAATATTGCCTGAATTGAGAGTGTATGCTGACTTGCAATCATTGATAATAGACTCAGAAAGTATTGCAGATGCAGACATAGGAATCAGGAATAAGATTGCAAATAGTGGGAGAGTTAAGTTTTTCATAAACACATTGTCACCAGTTTTGGTAATTCTCGCAACAATTTGCTAGTGACAAAATAATCCTACAGACATTTTATAGCTATTCTGTATACTAGTCTTATGAGTAAATATTGGTTTAAACCAAAGCGCTATGGGTACGGATTCTTTCCTATAAGCATAGAAGGATGGCTCTGTACTATTGGTTTAGTCATTATTATTTTACTTTCAGGCTTCTCGGGCGATATATTTTCAGAATCAGAACCATCACATAAGCAATTAGTCCGATTTGTGTTAGATATATTCATCTTCGCATCTATTGCAACATATTTATTTGAAAAGAAAATGAAAGAACCTCTTAAGTGGAGATGGGGACGACGTTAGTAGCTTACTGCGTAAGCATGTACTGCACACAACTCTCACGCTCTGCGCTTGGATAGTATGTACAAGACCGAATTGCCTTGGTCCATTTGTCGCGTTCTGAACGTCTCTCACGAAGGAGTTGCTGTTCTCTTTCGCGGACAATTGTTCTCCGACTACGACGATGAGTACTGAGGTCTTCCTCACGCTTTTGAACTGGAGTATTTTTGTAGTAGGTCGTACGGATCTGCTCCTGGTTTTCCATGCGCTTATCTAGGCTCCGTTGTGACTCTCTCAGTATATTTTGACCATATTCGTATCGCCTCCAGAATTGCTGATCTGCTCGTTGCTGAATGCGATCAACATCTTCGAATTGCTCAAACTTTTTCTTGGTAAGATTGATACATCGTCGTAATTCAAACACGGCAGACCCTACTAAGGGATCTGTTGGGCCATATCCAATAACAGCACGGCAATGACGCGTCAGTGCTGTTTGTGAAGGGATAGCTGCGCTCGTTACAAATACAGGAATACTTGGGAGTAGTCCGAAACCGAGAAGAGAAATGGCAAGGAGTCTTTTCATAGAAGGAGATTATCGTATACTACAAATATGAATTTGCAAAGCCATCTATCAAAGGTATTACGTACAACCAAAGATCACATTAGTGCCTTGGATGACATGGGCTTAAAAACAGTAGAAGACTTACTGCTCTATATTCCACGTACACACGAAGACCTATCTGTTATGCATACTATCGCTACGGCAAAGCTTAACGAGAAAATCATTGTATCTGGGACAATTGAAAAAATAAAACTGGTCTACACACGCTCAAAGAAGAAACTAGTGACTGCAACCTTTATTGATGGGGACGGAGAAAGCTGTGAAGTGATCTGGTTTAACCAGCCACACATCAAAAGGCTATTGCAAGACGGTGACCATGTCGTCCTAACTGGAAAGCTTGTAGAGAACGGATATAAACTGCAGTTGCAAAGCCCTGTGATAGAAAAGGAATCCGTTACTGGAGACCAAATACATTCCGGAAAGCTTGTTGCTGTGTATCCACAGCATGACATTATTAATACCAAGTGGCTCAGAGAGAAAATTCATCTAGTAAAAAATGTAATCGAAAGCATTCCCGAAACTCTTCCAAAAGATGTGATTGAAGAAGAGGGTTTCCCAAGTAGGTCAGAGGCAATTCGATCAATGCACTTTCCAGAGAATGCAGAGGAGGTTGAAGCAGCAAGGAACAGGTTTGCTTATGAATCTTTGTATGCAATGCAGATAGAAGCTCTAGAACGAAAAAAGGAATGGCAAGGAAATACCCAGGACAGATTAAAAATACCGATGGATGCTCAGCTTATACGCGACTTCTTTTCATCACTAAAGTTTACACCTACAGATGGCCAAAAAGTGACAATATTTGAAATACTGCAAGATATGGAAAAATCCAAACCTATGTCGAGGCTTCTCGAGGGGGATGTAGGCTCAGGGAAAACCCTTGTTGCAACTGCAGTGATTGCCCACACCATTTCGCATGGTGGTCAAACTGCTCTTATGGTTCCAACCGAAGTACTAGCCAAACAACACGTCGAATCAATAGGGAAAGTCCTTGTTGGGTTTTATAACTACTGCCAAAAGAAGGGGCTTGATATTCAATGTCCTCGAATTGCACTACTCTCA
>JABJGX010000008.1 GCA_018662075.1 Candidatus Peregrinibacteria bacterium
ATGGTACTGAATATTAAAGAGATTGGAAATAGGGGCTAGGAAATAGGGGGTAGGGTTAGGGGGTAAAAAAGTCGTTTCTTTTGTTAATAATTGCTAAACTAGGGGGCAGTTATCTCTTATGTCTTTTCGCACACGAACACTAGGGCAATCGTCCCCTCGGCGTCAGAAAAAACGAGTATCACTTGATGCTTTTAAGGGTTATATGCAGAGAATGCCTTCATTTTCCCTAAAGCGTATTCCTGTTTTATGGGGAAGGACACAGAATGGTGGGACGAATAAAAAACAATTAATGATTCGCGGCGGTGCAGTCGCAGTTGTCATTGGAATTTGTTACATGCTACTTACATGGTTTACGTTGCCAGACATTACAGACCCTGTGCAGCTTCTTGCATCACAGAGTACGGTTATTACTGATCGTAATGGAGTGGAGCTTTACCGGCTTTTCAACGAAGAGGATAGAACATTTATTCCAGGTAGTAGTATTCCTCAGCACATGAAGCACGCGGTTGTCGCAATTGAAGACAAACGATATTACGAACGTGGGTGCGTGGATATGCGCGCGGTTGCACGTGTTGTTATAAAACTTGGTCGTGCTGGTGGAGGTTCTACTATCACAAGACAGCTAGCACGAAATGCGCTGAACTTGCAGCAAGACAATCGATACCAGCGCAAGGTGAAAGAATTTATTTTAGGATGTCAGCTGGAAAGTCAGTATGAAAAAGAAGAGCTATTGGATTTGTATCTCAACTGGATTCCATTTGGACAAAATGCCTATGGTGTAGAGCAAGCAGCGAAGCGGTACTTTAATACATCAGCAGAAAATTTGAGTATTGCACAGGCGACAGTCCTTGCATCTTTGCCGCAGCGTCCATCGTACTTTAGTCCCTATGGCCGTCATGTTTATACAGAGGTATCAGAGAGTGTTCATGACGCAGTCATAGACGGTACTATTACAAAAACATCCGAGATTCCTGAAGAGGACATCACAATCGGACTGCTCGGAGCGTATGCAGGCACGGGTTCAACGGTGCTGTATGTTGGAGGGCGAACAGACCAGGTGTTACAGAACATGAAAGAAAACGAGTTCATTACAGATGCTGAAAGACTTACTGCAATGGAGCAGTTAGAAGTTATGGAGTTCACATCCGCTCGAGAAGATATTCGCGCCCCTCACTTTGTGTTGTGGGTCCGTGACCAGGTAGAGGAAATGTTTTCAGGAACGTCTGAGGAAGGGCTTTTAGAACTTGGGGGACTACGCATCGAAACAACGCTTGATTGGAAAATGCAGGAGCGGGCAGAGGCATCTGTAGAGCGTTACAGAGAAGATATTGCTGCGCGTTTTGGCGCAGAGAACATTGCGCTAGTATCTATTGATCCGCGTACGAATCATATTGTTTCATATGTAGGAAATATGGATTATAACGACACGGAGCACGGAGGAAAGATTGATATGGCGCAGGCACCTCGACAGCCAGGCTCGTCGTTCAAGCCGTTCGTGTATGCTGCCGCATTCCAAAAAGGATACAGCCCCGCAACTCCGGTATACGATGTTCCGACAAAGATTGGAGACGACGAGCCGCAGAACTTTGATAGTAAGTTCATGGGACTTATGACAATGCGAGAGGCACTTGGTTCTTCACGTAATGTTCCTGCTGCTAAGGCATATTTCTTGGGAGGTGAAGAGAACCAGATTCTGACACTAGTATCTTCTCTTGGGGCACCAACACCGCTAGCGCGTAAAGAGGAATTGCAAATTGAACGTGGAGAGTTCGATTACGGTTGGCCACTTGCTCTTGGCGCTGCAGAAACACCTCTTCTTGAAATGGTTAATGCCTATGGAGGACTTGCGCGTGGAGGGAAAGCATTACCAGTCGCCAGTATTAGGCGTATTACTGATAAGAAAGGAAACATCCTTTTTGAGGCTCCAGATGAAAAGGGAAAAGAGGTCCTTGATGAGCGTATTGCCTATCAGATTACATCTGTTTTAAGTGATGCAACAGTACGACCAGAGGAGTACTGGAAAACACAGCTGACAATTCCAGGTTTTAAAACTGCGGCAAAGACTGGGACCAGTAATAAGTGTTTGGAGTGGAAAGAAGTGCCGATCGAAGATAAGCCAGGACAAAAAGTAAAAAAATGCCTGCTCCGTAAGCCAGACAATGCATGGCTTATCGGATATACACCAAATCTGGTTACTGGTGTATGGGTTGGAAATGCAGATAGTGCATCTATGTACGATACTGCTGGAGGTCTTAATACTGCGAGTCCTATCTGGAGAGACTATATGATTTCTGCACACCGCCTCGTAGAAAATCCGAAAACAGACTTTGAAAAGCCGGATGGAATTATTACACCGCAAATTTCTACGCTTTCTGGTCAGTTTCCAACTGATTGCACACCGGTAAGCCATAGACGAGCAGATATATTCCTTAAAGAGAGGGCACCGAATGCCCAGGACCCTGCATGCAAATCACTGACTATTGATAAAGTGACCCGACTACTTGCAAGTGAAGAGTGTCCTACTGATGCACAGGAAGAAGGAAACTTTTTAGACGCGCATAGCCTTCTTCCAGAGCGTTGGCCTACGTGGGAAGAGGGAGTCGTCGACTGGGTTGCTGGGCAGATGGATCTTTGGTACGCCGCGCCAGACCATTCAGGGGCTATCATTCCACTTCCTGTGGCACCGACAACGAATTGTACGTTAGAGCTCACTCCAGGGCGTCTGGAGAAGCCAATACTCAGCATTACGGGTCCAGCTCCAGGTGGAACGGCTACCTATCCTGCGTTTAAGCCTCGTATTAAATACACGTCGAAGGCAGAGGTTCTAGAGGTGTCGTATAGTGTTGATGGAAAGAAGATAGCGACAGTGACCGAGGAGCCATTTGTACAACCATTGCGAGTGCCACGTTCTATCTCTGAGAACGGTAGTCATACACTGCTAGTTACGCTTACAGATGCGTATTACAATACGGTGTCATCGATTGTTCGGTTTACATTTAAAGAGGACGAGCGCTCACCGCAGGTTCGTATTTTGTTACCGTCGGCTGAAGAAATTTCTTTGCCGAGTGGAGGGTCTTTACGGATGAAGGTCGATGCAGAGGATCAGGAAAGTGGACTGAAGTATGTACAGTTTTATCTAGGCGAAACTCTACTTACGACAAAACCAAAAGAGCCATACGAGATGAACTATACAATCACGCAGGGTGCAGGAGTGTATACACTAACCGTAAAAGCTGTCGACATGGCGGGTAACACTTCGGAAGACACGAGAACGCTCACAGTGCAGTAGGTTACATCTGCCCTGCTACTTCGTCTGTGATGTCTGCATTTGTATGAACGTCAGATACATCTTCATCTTCTTCGATAGCATCTATTAGGTCCATAAGCTTTTGCGCAGCTTCTACATTATCGATATTCACAGACTGTAAAGGGACATATTTCATGTCTGCTTCCTGAATTTCAAAGCCTGCTTCCTTCATAATATCGCGAGCCTTTGTCCACGATCCTACATCTGTTGTGATAGTGACTACACCATCGTCCGATACAATATCTTCTGCATTTGCATCCATAAGCGAGAGCTCTAGGTCGTCATTGAGCTCTCCTTTTCCAGTTACAATTCCTTTTTGTGTGAACATGAATTTAACAGATCCAGACTCTGCCATTTTTCCACCACGCTTTTCAATAATGGTTCGTACATTTGGCAGTGTACGGTTCTTGTTGTCTGTCAGGCATTCAATAATAAGAGCAGTGCCACCCGGTGCATATGCTTCGTATGTAACACCAACAGTGATGTCTCCTTTCAGTTCACCTGTTCCTTTCTTGATAGATCTATCAATATTGGCATTTGGTACGTTTGCAGCTTTTGCATTATCAACAGCAGCCTTCAGGGATGCGTTCATCATAAGGTCTCCGCTTCCTCCTTCACGTGCCGCGATCTCTATGAGTTTTGCATGTTTTGTAAATACTTTTCCACGAGCAGCGTCAGTTGCCCCCTTCTTGTGTTTGATGGATGACCATTTGCTGTGTCCTGACATGATAGTGGAACGTAAAAAAGTAGAAGCTATCTGGTATAGATAGTACTACTTTTTTAAATATCTGCTTTCGGTTTTTAGGATTATTTTCGGTAAGCCATCATTCCCATGAACCTAGCTCGTTCTGTAGAGTTCTTGAGCATTTTCTGGTGTCGTAGACATACTCCTGTGTAGTAACGCTTCATAATGTTACCGAAGTAGTCGATGAACGGCTTGATAGCTGGGTAGTCTTTGTAATCGATGTATGCGACCTGCTTG
>JABJGX010000007.1 GCA_018662075.1 Candidatus Peregrinibacteria bacterium
CCATCTGTCGTCAATACTTGTGTGTTGCTTCCGTCTGCATTTGGGAATAAGTACGACACTCCACTGAGAATAATTCCAGAGTTAAACCGAACGTCGTCTTCAACGATCAGTTTTCCAGAAGATGTGAGCAGTCCAAGGTTATACAAATTTTGACCACTTGCATTTCCAGCTGCGAGGTCTCCTGTACTTTCGAGAAGAAGTGAATCGTAAATTCCAAGTGTTGGTCCTGCAGCTCCTGCAGCCCCTGTTGCTCCTGCAGCACCTGCTGCGCCGTCTGCACCAGCTGCACCTGAACTTCCTCCCCCTCCTCCTCCGCCACCTCCACGCCTTCCGCCAGACCGCTGACTAGGCTCTCCCCCATGTGCTGCGAGATCTCGTACATTAGACTGATTCAAAAATACCCATCGTGGAACTCCATCTGTCACCATAAGAACCTGACCATTGTTCCCATTCCCCAGTGCATCCCACACGCTTGGTGCAGATGCATGCAATGGACCATTGGTATAGACAACGTCAGGATTTGCGACTGGTGCAACGTGTGGCGTTACCACTTGCTGTACTACTGGTACACGAGCAAGACGAGTAGCCCTACGGTCTGCCATGTTCTTAAATATTTTCGACATCATACTTGCACGTTGGTCTTGTGCAGTAACTGGCTTTGACTGCGATGCAATTCTCTGAGCATCTGTTTGTACCTTTGCTACTTTTGTAATTTGTGACTGAGCAGTACGTCCACGAATCTGTTGTACTATCTCTGGTTGGGTAATAATATTTTTACTATAATTTACCACTTTCTCTGTGATACTTTTTCGTTTTCGACCTGTTATTTTATGTGCCAAAGACTCAGCAGTACTCGACATAGACCTCTGATACGCAACGGCAATACCATCAACAAAAGATAGCTCCTCTTGCTGAATGATCAGCGGATATACAATGTCTACTTCGTTCTCGGTGATCACCGTACGAATACCTGTAAGCATTGCAATGTTCTTTGTAAGACCTGTAGAACCAAGGCTTGCTCTGTCCAAATCCTCGCTATCAATATCCATTCCAAAGTCGCTATTCACAGAAGCATTTAAAAACCTCAGACCATCTGTTGCAGACGAATATGATGTACCTGCAATCAGCATAAACAATGCAGCAATAGATCCTGCCATTGCGGATCGACCAATAGTAATGTGATGTTTCTGCACATGTTCTTTCACGATTGTATGCACTGGTGTCCCATCATCTTGAACGACGTTCATCTTCTTTTCAGCAATAACATCTAAACTTGTTTTCAGAAGTCTTGCCGTCTGTGCTCTTGAGTATCCAGTTTCATTCTGAATAAACTGTCGAACGATTCCTTTGTCCTCTCGGGAGAGCAATTCATAGTTCAATTCATACAGCACACTTTCCATCCAGTCCTGCTTTTGCTTTTTCTCTCCACCAACAAGAGATCCATTTCCAGAAAACCCTTCAACCGCTTGGCGGATTTCATCGAGGGAAGCTGGTAGTGAAAAGTTTTGGTTCATCGAGTGTGTATTTGTGTGAGTGTTTTTTGTGGATGAGCCTCGGGCTCAAAGTGCAGTTTTTTTAGGCCTTTCATATTATTATAGCAAAATTCGCTATTTTATTCAATGACCAAATGCCTACAAATGAGCCTGTGGATTTTGATGTCATAATCACCTATCATCCAGACATGACAATACTTGCACCATCCACTCTCGAGCCATTCCTGCCTACAACGCTCGATTCTACCGATATTCAGGACCTAGGAGAGAAATACGCAGGAAAAGTACGAGACGTATACTTCCAAAAAGACCATAAACGTCGGTTTCTGATAGCGACAGATCGCCAATCAGCCTTCGATATTAGCTGGACTACTATTCCACTTAAAGGTCAAGTTCTGACCCAGATCAGCCGATGGTGGTTCGATAAAATCAGCGATATCATGGCGACGCAAGTTATCGATTGTCCGGATCCAAATGTGATGGTGGTGAAAGATCTCAAGATGGTCCCCGTCGAGATTGTTGTTAGAGCATACTTAACTGGGTCCAGTAGCACTTCTTCATGGATGAATTACAAAGAAGGTGTCAGGGATTACTGTGGAAACACTCTTCCAGAGGGAATGGTGAAGAATCAGAAGTTCTCAGACATCATTTTGACCCCTACTACAAAGGGCGAGGAAGACGAATTAATAGACGCAAAAGGCATATTCGAGCAAGGATTATCTACTCCTGAACAATGGGCAGAGATCTCCGAAAAGGCCTTTGCGGTATTTCGTAGAGGGCAAAAACTGGCTGCAGAGCGCGGATTAATCCTCGTCGATACCAAGTACGAGATGGGATACGACGAAAACGGTGTTCTCACGATTGCAGACGAAGTTCATACGCCAGATTCTTCTCGGTTCTGGAAGGCAGATTCCTATCAAGAGCGGTTTGATAAGGCGCAAGAACCAGAGAGTTTGGACAAGGAATTTTTCCGATTATGGCTCCGAGATCAGGGGTTTGAATACGGTGATAAATCGACCTGGCCAGAGATCTCAGACGAGGTTCGCATCATGCTAGCAAAGAAATATATCGACCTATTTGAGAAGGTAACAGGAGAG
>JABJGX010000006.1 GCA_018662075.1 Candidatus Peregrinibacteria bacterium
AATCATGTCAACAAGCTCTGGAAAAGAGGCGCGAGTTTCGTCCGAAATAGAGAGATCGGAACCAGTGTTAGCAGTGGAATTGTCAGTCATGGTTAGAGTATATCCTATTATGCAACCTTGACCACTTCGTATTTAAAGACACCCGCTGGAGTAATGACATCAACAACGTCTCCTTTCTTCTTTCCTAGAAGAGCTTTTCCAACAGGGGACTCATTACTGATCTTGCTCTCATGAGGGTTGGCCTCAGTTGAACCAACAATCTTGTATTCCACAGGATCATCACCGTCAGTTTTATTGCGTATTGTTATAGTCTTTCCAATCTGAATATCATTTCCTTTAGATGCAGAGCCTTTATCAGAAATAATCTTTGCACTCTTAATCATCTGCTCAAGCTCCATAATACGTCCTTCAGTAAATGCTTGTTCATTTTTAGCTTCCTGGTATTCAGAGTTTTCCGAAAGGTCACCATAAGAAATAGCTTCTTTCAATCGAACGGCAACTTCTTTACGACGAACGGTCTTTAGAATCTCGAGTTCATCTTGTAGCTGCTTTAAACCTTCTTTTGTAACAAGAGTCTGGTCTTCTTCAATTATTGCTGCATCATCATTTTTGGCCATGGAAAACATTGGTAGGGGCTAAAATCCGTGTAAGCATAGGAAATTTGCCCTTATCAGGCAATAAAATTCCCTCTTTATGCCTTATCCGTTAGAAGGTTTGGCCACTCGAGAATTGGCAGATTATCCACATCCTCTTGGCATATAGCCTCTATAACGCGTTTTGCTAGTTGAACATTGGTAATAAGGGGGATACCATTATCGGTTGCAAGTCGGCGGATAAAGTAGCCATCTGTCTGGTCTACTCCACGAGAATGGGTTGGAATATTGATCACGAGGTCAATTCTCCTCTTTTCAAGATATTCTCGAATATTCGGGTCTCGAGGCTCCGAAACCTTATTAAGCATCGCGCATGGAATACCTCTGGATTCCAGAAATTCATGCGTTCTCTTTGTGGCAAAGAATTTATAATCACGCTCATGAAGATCTTGAATATTGCTGAGCATGTCGACTTTGTCTTCAATGCGACCAATAGTGACAAGAATATTCTTTTTTGGAATCTTGAACCCAACAGCCAGCATCGCGGTAAGCAATGCTTGCTCTGCGTTGTTTCCAAAGCAGGCAACTTCTCCTGTACTTGCCATCTCTACTCCCAGACGAGGGTCAGCTCCTTTTAGTCGACTGAAGCTAAACTGTGCAGCCTTTACGCCAACATGGTCAAGGTCAAGAGTTTGATATTTCTTACGAGTGTCCGCTTTTCCGATAAGTGCTTGTGTTGCAATAGTAATAAAGTTTTCACCAGTGACTTTACTGGCAAACGGGAAGCTTCGACTTGCGCGAAGGTTACATTCAATAACTTTCAATCTGTTGTTCTTTGCGAGGAATTGAATGTTGTAAGGGCCAGAGATTTCCAATGCCTCACCAATCTGCTTTGCAATTGCCTTAACTCTTCGTACAGTTTCAAGATTAATGCGCTGAGGAGGAAGAACAATAGTCGCATCCCCAGAGTGAACTCCGGCATTCTCAACGTGTTCAGAGATCGCATAGATCAGTAACTTTCCATCCTGAGCTACTCCATCAAATTCAATTTCCTTTGCACCTTGTTCAAACTTCGATACAACAATCGGAGCTTCTTTGTTTACAAAGGCAGATTGCTGCACGTACGCAGACAAGTCTTCGTCAGAATGAACAACAGCCATAGATGCACCAGAAAGCACATAACTTGGTCGGACAATCACGGGGTACCCAACAGTCTCGGAAAACTGTAACGCTTCTTCAAGAGCGGAAAATTCTTTCCACTCCGGCTGGTCGATACCACGCTCATCAAGCAAAGAGCTGAACTTATGGCGGTCTTCCGCGTTATCAATATTTCGAGGCTCAGTACCAAATATAGGAATGCCAACTTTTGCAAGTTTTGGCGCAAGATTGTTTGGGATCTGCCCCCCCATAGACACAACTGTTCCTTCTGGATGAATCAGATCGATAATGTCACGGACACGCTCTTCGCTCAGTTCATCAAAGAAGAGAGCGTCGCATTCGTCGTAGTCTGTACTCACGGTTTCCGGATTACTATTGATCATTGCAACGGAGTATCCTTGCTTCTGCATTTCATGTGTTGCTTGAACACAACACCAGTCAAACTCAACAGAAGACCCAATAGAATAAGGCCCACCACCTAGGACAAGTGCGCGCTTCTCGGAATCTTCAAAGGTAACATCATGTTCTGTACCATGATATGTAAGGTACAAGTAGTTCGTATGTGCTGGGAATTCACCTGCAAGCGTATCAACCTGCTTGATATACGGTACAATTCCTTCTTTTAGTCGGAGTGAGCGAATAGTTTCTGCATCCTCTTCAACAATAATTCCGATGCCCTCATCAGAGAACCCTGCTTTCTTTGCTCGAGTAAGAAGATCCAAGCTTGGCAGCCCTCCTCCTTCTGCAAGTTCATTTTGAATGAGTGCACTATGTTTCATGCGTTCTAAGAACCACATGTCTATTCCTGTAGCTATATTGATCTGCTCTGGTGTCCATTTTTCTCTGAGGGCTTCTGCTACTGCAAAAATGCGCCGTGGTGTTGGTCTTTTTACTTCTGCATCGATGTCTTCAAA
>JABJGX010000005.1 GCA_018662075.1 Candidatus Peregrinibacteria bacterium
ACTGATGACATCTGCAGCGAAGTAAAACCATGCAATAGGGTTTAACCACGAGACTTTCTTTCTATCTGATACGAGCGTGTCACTTATAGAGATGAACGCATCAAACAAAAGTTGCTGTCGTCGAAACCGTGTTAGTATCCACGCAAGTGGCATGAGGTAATACCCTGGAAAGTTTACGAGTACTGCATCTGTCTTTGGTGCCATCTTAAATTTCTTATACAGGTCTATGTGTTTCCCGAAGAATCCCTTTCTTGTTGTGAGGCATTCACTGATTGTATATCCCTCAGTCGTATAGAGTTCGACCAAGTTTCGATACCGAGGAGAGTCGGTATCTGGAAAGCCAAATGTGAGAAGAGTTTTATTGTCCATTTCAGAATTACTCTAATAGGACTGTTGGCTAAAAGCCATTACGTATAAGCTATATTTATGAATATCGCCTATGTCACCCACACACGGTTTCCGACCGAAAAGGCTCATGGGCATCAAATTGCACGTGTATGCGATGCATTGGAGCATTTAAAGAATGAGGTGACACTTGTAACGCCAAGTATTTTTACAGATATTCGCCAGGATCCGAAGCGCTATTATCACCTAAAATCAGATATTGATATGGCATATTTGCCTATATTTGATGCTCTTTCCTCTTCATTTATCCCAGGAAAGTTTGCCTTTCACTTTACGATGTATTCGTATCGGAGGGCTTTAAAGAAATATTTTGCATCACATACTTTTGATTTGATTTACGTTAGATCCCCAGCGGTATTGCCGGCTCTTCTTGCCACAGGCATTCCTGTGGTTATAGAGCTTCATACTCTTCCAAAGAGAAACCAGAAAAGTTTTGCTGCGGAGTGTAATCGTTGTAAAAAAGTTGTCTGTCTAACAGGTCCTATGCGCAAAGAGCTCATCACTTTTGGTGTGAAGAAGGCAAAGATTATTGTGGAAGGGGATGCGGTGGACCTTGATCGATTTAAAAAACTTCCATCAGCCAAGAGCGCGAGGCATCACTTTAACCTTCCCGATGATCGTAAAATTATTGGATATGTTGGATCGTTTGTTACGATGGATAAGATTGAAAAAGGGCTGCAGTTTATTATTGATTCCCTCGTTGTGATGAGAAAAAATGATGAGCAGGTTCACGGATTCTTTGTAGGTGGACCGCTTGAGTGGGCACAGAAGTATCGAAAAATTGCCCTTGCGAAGGGTCTCAGAGAGGATGACTTTACATTCCATGGCATGGTGCCAAGTAAGTTGGTTCCAGATGCTATTGCCGCTTGTGATGTCTGTGTGTACCCAGCTCCAGAACCAAAGAAAGCATTTTTTGCTCGCGATACATCTCCTTTAAAAGTATTTGAATATCTTGCTGCTGGTCGTCCGGTTGTGAGTGCAGATATCCCTCCTCTTCATGGGGTACTGACAAAAGAGACTGTGAAACTTGTACACCCAGGAAGTGTGACGTCGCTTACGGGTGGTATTCGTGAAGTGCTTGCGAAGAAGTCAGAAGCTAAAGCGCGAACTGCGCGTGGTCTAAAGCTTGTGCAGAAGCATAGTTGGGAGAAGCGTATGAAGCGGATACTCGATGCGCTATAGGCTTCCTTTTTCTACTGCATCGCGGATGTACTCGGCTGCTTTTTCTATAGTTTGTGCGTTTGGATGCACAGTATCCCAGCCGAGGGTCGGGGCACTATTTCCAAAGATTTCAGATAAGTCTATTACAATGTATTCCAGTTTCTTTGCGGCCTTGATAAGTTCTGCTTTGCTATCTGTGTGAACGAACCTGTCTGGCCAAATAACAAAGTAGTGGTCGATAGGAAGGGTTTCTGTGAAGTTTGTCAGTTGTTCTATGTAGACCTCTAGGTTTTTCATGTCGACAGGGTCTGCAAGCTCTCCTGCGCTTGCCTCTTCACGCGTAGCGTCGAGTATGCGATTGTTATGAACCATGTTTACAGCTTTTTTGAATGCCATGTAAAAAGCACTGTGTGTATCTAGCCAGCATTTTCCTGGAATGTAGCCAAGAATGCCTTCTGTAATTGGGTCACACGGTTTGTCTTCTGGTTTCCAGTCTGCAGTACGCAAAATTCCCTGTTCATCGAGTACACCTGGGTTGAAATCGTTTAGGTCGTTCCAATAGAAGACGAGGATCAACGCTTCTGGATCCATCTTTCTTGTAATTTTGTTATAGAGAGCGATTTCCTGACTAAGGAAGTAGCCAGGAACACCGGTATTAATAAAATGATAGTCTGGAATGAGCTCTTCAAGACGGGCCGGAAGCGTTTGGTAGTTTTCAACCCCGTATCCAAATGTAATACTGTCTCCGAGTACTGCGATATTTGGTTTTCCAATCTTTTGCTTCTCGATCTCTTCAACATTTTCAGGGGCAGAATGAAAAGACGATGTTTCGTTTACACGAAAACCATTCTCATCAGTGGTAACAGTCGACCTGAATGCTTTTGTATTTATGTTTGGCTTTAGGGTGTAGCTAATGCTTGGGTTCTTCGATGAGAGGTATATCTGTGGAGGGCGCGGTTTTACTGTCTGAAGACCAGTGAGGCGTAATCCGAATTCTATTGTTAGCGTGAAGAAGACAATTGATCCAATGAGTAGTCCGCCATTGGTGAATACTTTTTTGAGCACGATGTTAGTATAGCGTATTCCTTTGTAACTTTTGAAAGATCAAAAGTAACCAAAAATCTTAGCCACAGATATGGGCGAAGAAATATTGAGAGAACATAGATTGTGCTCCTCGACAAAGTCTCTGCGGAGCTTTGCTCTTCGTCGCTATTCAAGAGAGTAAAAGCTGAATGATCTTCGTCCATACTACTGTGGCAGACGAGCGTCTGGCAGACTGCATGTTTGAGGGCGAAGAACTAACTACGAGTAAAAGAAATACAGCGACGAGAACCAGTTGTCAGCCGCGCCTGACAAACGAAGTGACCTGGGTGAGGAGCGCTCTGGTCGTTGCTGTGTTATTTCTTCGAGCGAGTTCAGTCTGCCTTGATTTTTTCGTCTCTTTTGCATCAAGGCAAAAGGGACAAGAAGACAGCGGAGCTAATTGCATCTGAAAAGTAATATCTAGTCCAACTCAAACTGTTCCAAATACTCCTTGCTACTCAGTACTCGTTCTTGTGAGATATCTGTTTTCTTTATCAGGATGTTTCCAAGGACCAAATAGTCCATGTAGGTATTAAGGAAACAGTTGAGTGCATCCTTTGGGCTCTCAACAATTGGCTCGCCACGAACGTTGAATGAAGTATTGATGATCACAGGGCATCCAGTGTTGCTCTCGAAGGCCTTTATAAGGTCGTAGTATTTCTTATTCTGCTTTTGATTAATTGTCTGGATACGGGCCGATCCGTCAACGTGCGTGATGGCAGGTACCTCTTCGCGTTTGTCTGGGTGAACATCTGCGACGAGTAGCATGTATGGGCTTTCACGATCTAAATCAAAATAGTCTGATACTCTTTCTTCTAAAATCGTTGGTGCAAATGGCCTGAACGATTCCCTAAACTTAATTTTGAGGTTTACCTTCTGCCAGTTCTCTTTGTTTCTGGCATCGGCGATGATAGACCTGTTTCCAAGTGCGCGTGGCCCAAACTCCATTCGTCCCTGGAACCACCCAATAACATTCTCTCCTTCAAGCAGTGTTGAAACAGTATCTATAAGGTTTGATTCGTCGAGTTTCTTGTAGGGGATATCTTCTTCTTTCAAAAATGCTTCCACT
>JABJGX010000051.1 GCA_018662075.1 Candidatus Peregrinibacteria bacterium
ATGTGGCTAGAACGAAATATGCACCCAAACCTAATAGGAGAGCCGCCATTTGTCGTCCTTAGAAAGTCTGTACTAGACGAAGTAGGCCCTTTTGATGAACACATGGTGCAGTTCCTCGATGTTGAATACTGGCTCCGTTGCCTTCAGGTAACAGACTGGTTCTATGAAGACACCATTCAAGGACGTTTCCGTATTCATGGAAACGCAGCAAGCTTCCAAAATAACGACTCCGGGAATGGTCTTTACGATAGGCTCACTTGCTATGAACGCTTGATAAAAGGCCTCAAAGGCCCAATGAGGAAAAAGGCTATTCAGTCTCGTAATAGATCTGTCGAAGACATGATTAAGAAGTTCATGGTACGTGTAAAAAAAGGAAAAGGAGCATCCTCCCAAGGAAGTAGCAGAGTGATAAAATTTGTCCTACTGCACCCATTTATCGTTATAAACGGCTTTATAAAGGTGATAAGTAGAAGGTTGTTAAATTAGTAGAAATATGTTATAATATACTTATGAATAAAGATAACGTTCTTAGGCTATTCCGTGATGACGATCATCGCGACGGCTCTGATAAAAGCAAATTCACTCCAGAGGAACTTGCTGAAGGAAAGGCTCTTAGTGGACCAGAACCCTCGAGAGAGTTACGACTTATTACTGCATCGGAAATCCAGCTCGTTATAGATGACTCTGAGAAGTCTGAAGATTCTGTAGAAATAAGTGCAGAAGAAGCTCTATTTGGTCCTCAGACACAAGCACAAAGTAGACAGCTTAAGCCAACAAGAAAAATTCCCGAATGGGAAAAAGATATGTTCCCAGGAGAATCAACTGTCTAATTTACACGAACTCTTTCATCAAATCACTGACATCTGTAATTGCCACCTCTTCAACCGGGGTGGTTTTTACGTTTTGCCGTGGCTGTAGTCGCTCGTAGAAATGAGGAATGTCTTCATTCTGATACAAAATTCCACAAGCTACTTTTTCTGCTGTGTCACACGCAAGTTTCTTCCCCGCTTCGAGGTTGTCTGGACTATGTCCTTCCGCGTTTGCGTCGTAACAGTGTTCAAGTAACCACTCGTGAGACGTAAACTTGTTATAGGTTGGACATGCCTGAAGAACATCAACGAATGCAAAGCCACGGTGCTGAAGCGCTGCCTTAAACACGCGTGTCATCTGGGGGATGTCTCCGCTCCAAGTCCTAGCCACAAACGTTGGCTGCAACGAGAAGATGAATTCCATAGGACGAATAGTGTCTTCAGGGATTCCATTTGGAGATGTATTCATTGGTTGGTTCTGCCATGTAAGCGCACTCGCCTGACCAGTTGTTAATCCAAAGTTTGCATTATTATGCAAAATAAATGTGATCGGGTAATGACTACGAACACTATGCACCAAGTGATTTACTCCTTCAGAGAAACTTGCACCGTCTCCTCCAAATGCCATGACCGGCATGTTTGGGTTTGCAAGTTTAGCGCCAGATGCAAATGGAAGGACACGACCATGAAGACCATGAACACGATACCCAAGCATTTTATCCGACATGTTCCCATGACAACCAATGTCAAAACACAGAAGTACTTCGTGTGGTGCAAATCCTAGCTCTACCAAAGCTCGCTTAGCAGCAGCCATGATTCCGTAATCACCACAACCATCACACCATGTACATTCAGTACCACAACTATAGTCGTTGACGGATAAGCCGTTAGTTTCAAGCGGGATACCCATTAAGAAAGTTTAGAAAGAAGTTCGTCATAAAAGAATGGTCGTCCATCGTATTTCAAAATCTGTTCATCGAAGTCTAGACCCGTTTCCATCTTGATAAGCTTTGCGAGCTGGCCTTGGAATGTTGCCTCAACGAGCACTGTTCTTTTTGCCTTAGCAGATAACTCTTCAAACTTTGCAGTGTGCAGTGGCCACATGTACGTGTAGTGCAAGTATCCAATTCCTTTCTGATCTTTGATGGCATCGAGGATCGCACTCTTATTACTTCCCCAGCTCACGATAAGTGTCTCTGGGCTTGGATCACCAAAGAGTTCTGGCTCTGGTAACGCCGCCTTCATTGTTTCCATCTTCTTCATACGCTTGTCCATTTGTTGAGTAGCATTTTCGCCCCCCTCTTCCACATTTCCTGCACCGTCATGCTCATCCCCTTGTGCGCAATATGTCTCTGCCTTTGCCCCTGGGAGCCAGCGTGGCGATACGCCTCCCTCTGCACTTGGGTTGTACCTATCTGCACTGACTAGCTTGTCTAACTCCTTCTGATCCGTCACAACACCGCGGTCGATCGTTGCCTTCTTTAGGTCGTATTGTGGCTGCATGTAAAGCCCTTCAGCGATGTGCTTATCTGTCAGAATAGTCACTGGAAGCTGATACTTCTCTGCATAATTAAACGCGTCAGGCATAAGGGTGAAGCTGTCCTCTGCATCACTCACGCTCATCACGAGCCTTGGGTATTCACCATGTGAACCAAAGATAGTCAGAAGCATGTCTCCTTGTCCGCTCCATGTTGGAAGTCCTGTACTTGGACCTTGGCGCATAGCCAAAACCATGACAGATGGGTTCTCGATGATTCCATTCAGAGAAAGTGTTTCACTCATGAGATCATATCCTCCGCCAGACGTTGCAGTCGCGGCACGTGTTCCCATGTGCATGGCGCCGCTCACCATTTGAATCGCAGTGATCTCATCTTCGGCCTGCTTCACAACCATCTTCGTGTCGTTTTGCTTGTCTGCAATGTACTTCAGTAGTGGAGAAGCTGGAGTCATTGGATAACCGGCATACATGCGACATCCCGCGTGTACCATTCCCATTCCCATTGCCTCGCTTCCTGTAACCAATAAGTCATCTGTGCGAGACGCATCTGGAGTTGGTACGTCTATCACGATGTCACCTGCACTCTCTTCTTTGAACTTTTTCCCTTCATCGATAAACGTATGGTTGAGTGCAATAACTTTTTCTCCTTTGTGTGCAAACTGCTCAGCCGCCATGTCTTTAAGTGTGTCGTAGTTTCGTCCTAGCAGCCCCCACACAACAGCAGTCACACACATGTTTCCAACAATCGGACGGCTGCCATGTTCTTTAAGGATTTTCTCCATTGGCAAATACAAAATCTTTACCGCGTTATCATCTAATATCTTTTGATCTTCTGCAGAAAACTTCCAATCAGGAATAAGATGTAAAAGCACTCCGTTCTTTTTTATAGAACCAAGATCTCGCTTAAGTCCGATGTAGTTTAAGCACACCAGTATATCAACTTTTGTTTCTGATGACTCGATGTGACAGTCACAAATATCTAACTGATAACTACTGTGTCCGCCTTTAATCACAGAGTTGTATTCACGGTATCCAAACACATGGTGACCTGCTCGCTTTAGTCCTTTTGCAACCATCTCACCTACAGAGTTAATACCCTGTCCTTGTGCGCCCGTAACTTTAAATGATATTCGATTCATGATTTTTTCTCGAAACAGGTCATTAGCTTATCACTCCACTCTGTGACTTTTTCTTCCTGACCGTATGGATCATTAATAATGATCAGAGGCATCGTACAGCTCTTTCCATTGTGACTCATAAGATACTGCATGAATCTCTCTGTTCCGCGACCTGTGTAGTAGTACCTATCATCTCCGAGGATAATTAAGCCCACAGGCTTACCCGAGAGATCTACATCCTTTGCACGCTTTTCCAGAAACTCTCGCATATGCATATTGAGGTACCCTTCGACTGCATCGTAATTCCACGTAGAAGAAGCAAGAAGCAGTACATCCCCTTTCTGGATATCATCTGCCTTGGCCTCCTCTGCCTTCTGGATCGTTACCGTCAAATCCTTTTGAGTGACCGAAAGGTGCTCTTTTAGGGTTTCTACCACGTGTTCCGTGTTTCCACTGGTAGAGGCGTAGATGATATGTAAAGAAAACATCTGCTATAGTGTAGCGGTATTTCTATTGGATTCTAGGGATAAGAAAATAATTGCGTAGTATATAGTTATATGTTATAATAATACTTATACATTCCCCCTATTTATGAGCAACAACAAACCACAAGATAGAAGCCTACCAGGAGAATTTTCAAATGATACCCCACCCTGGGAAACTAAAAAGATCAAAGCTCCAGATGCCAGTGAAGATACCCAGTACGAACCAGGAAACCCAGCCCTAGATGAGAGTACAGTTTTGGAGCCAGATGCTCTTCCAGCAGACGATAGCACACTGAAAGAAGGCACCGATGAAATATCATCTCAACTACGAGATGCTCTAGAGAGTATAAATAATGATTTTCCCAAAGCTCGCAAAGAATAGATCTGTAAGCAATATTCTAAAAGAGGACTATACTACATACCAATTATGCTTTTTGAACCAACCTCTATCGCCGTTATTGGTGCCAGCACTACAAAGGGGAAGGTGGGACATGACATTTTAAAAAATCTAATAGAAGAAAAATATGCAGGAGAGATCTATCCGATTAACCCTAAGCACGACGAGATCTTAGGGAAGAAAGCGTACAAGTCTGTAAAAGATGTTGCGGAAGATATTGAACTTGCCGTGGTTGTTGTTCCTGCAAAGATTGTCCCTGCAGTACTTTTAGAATGTGCAGAGAAATCGATCAGCAACATTGTGATTATCAGTGCAGGATTTGCAGAAGTCGGAACCGACGAGGGAGATGCACTCGAAGAAGAAGTACGAAAGATTGCCGTAGAAAAGAAGTTGAATGTTATCGGTCCTAACTGCCTAGGAATACTGCGGCCAAGCCACAACATGAATGCATCGTTTGCTGTGCACTTACCTCCAGAAGGTTCCGTCGCTCTTATCTCTCAGTCTGGTGCAATGGCAGTTGGAATGATGGATAGTGCACAAGAAGTTGGTCTCGGCTTTTCCCTTGTTGCCAGTATAGGAAATACCGCAGTGCTCAATGAGTGTGACTTCCTAGAGATAGCCGCCAAAGACGATGACACAAAAGTGATAGGGCTGTACCTTGAAAACATTACAGACGGCACACGCTTTCTGAGTGCTGCGTCACGAATTACAAAACCAATCGTTCTACTAAAGTCCGGAGTTTCTACCCAAGGCAAGGAGGCAGCAGCGTCACACACAGGAGCGCTTGCGGGAAACGACGCAGCGATCTCTGCACTCTGTGCACAGGCAGGCATACACCGGGCACATACGTCTGAAGAACTCTTCGACATGCTCGAAGCCCTAAGCCTAGAGCCATCCCTTGCATCTAATCGCATTGCCATTATTACGAATGCCGGAGGGCCTGGAATTCTTGCAACAGATGCAGCGACCCTGTCTGGTCTCGCACTACCAAAGTTATCACCTGCTCAAGAAAGTATTCTCAAAACTGCGCTTCCTGCAGCAGCGAGTACCAGTAATCCTATAGACGTTGTAGGAGACGCAGATGTAACTCGTTTTATTGCCGCACTTGAAGCTGGAGGAAACGATCCAAGCATAGACGGAGTATGCGTCATCCTGACACCGCAAGTTATGACACCATGTGCAGACATTGCAGATGCAATTATCAACTGGAAGAAAATCCATCCTCTTATGCCCGTTGTCACCAGTTTCATAGGGCAACTAAGCGTTCACGCAGAAAAGCAGACCCTTCAGAAGGCAGGAATTCCTTGTTTCGAAACACCAGAAAGAGCAGCCTTTGCTCTCTCGGCCCTTCAGGATAAAGAAGGGCAAAAAGAGAATACATATACACCAAACAAAGAGCGGGCAGCTGCAGCACAAGAGCTTCTAAGTGAATACAAAGGGCTCATTCCAGAAGACACTGTACAGACACTCTTTAGCCTCTATGGTATTCCAGTTCCTCAGCAGAAAGTTGCAATAACCGAAGACGCCGCAGTGCAGATTGCAACAGAGATTGGCTACCCAGTTATCGCAAAAATCTCCTCGCCAGATATTATCCATAAAACAGATATTGGTGGTGTTCGTGCAAATCTTCAAACGGAAGCCGACGTCCGAAAAGCATTCGCAGAAATCTCTTCCATATCCCTACCCCCTACCCCCTACTCCCAACACCCTAACAATGTTCTCATCCAACAATTCCTCCCTGCAGGAGAAGAATTTATTGTCGGTGCAGTACGAGACATTTCTTTTGGACACCTTGTAATGGCGGGCCTTGGAGGTATCTACACAGAACTCCTTGAAGACACTGCTTTTCGTATTGCACCCGTTGCAGAAGAAGAGGGATACCGAATGCTCAGCGAACTAGCCTCATGGGAGCTTCTTCTTGGCATGCGCGGAAGTAGCCAACTCGACATTGTTAATCTTGCAAAAATGACCAGTAAAATTTCAGAACTTGTCATGGAATGTCCGCAGATTAAAGACATAGACCTAAACCCAGTATTTGTTACCACCGACGGTGTGTTAGTTGCTGATGCAAAAGTCGTTATTGGATAAGAAGAGAAGAGTCGCTATGATGTGGCCATGAAACTACAAAAAATGTTTAAGAGATCAGTCGAGCTTGGTATGCAAGCAGACGTACGCGATAAGAAATACTTCGACCGCTATTTTAAGAAGCAAAAAGAAGCGATGAAGAATGCAAAGGGATGGAAAAAAGATATCTTCGATGAAGAGCGAACATGGAACCCATACTCCGACTGTCGCATTATTAATGGCTCTGGAAAAGAAGAGGTAACAACACTTATGGTTGGAATCGACATCGAAACACCAGAAGTACTTCTTGCAGACAGGCTTCGTGAAAAGGGACAGAAGATCGACTGCCTGTTTATCCATCACCCAGAAGGACGAGCGCTTGCAGACCTTGAAAAAGTGATGCCATTGCAGATCGATATCCTCGCAAAGGCGGGTGTCCCTGTAAACCACAGTGAAGCCCAGCTAAAGCCTCGGATGGATAAAATCTGGAGAGCAATACATGCAGACAACCTCTTCCGAACAGAACGCGCAGCAGAACTCCTCGGAATTCCTGCATTTTGTTGTCACACTATTACCGACAACCTTGTATGGGCATTCATGGAAAAGAATATTTGCAATAAGCCATTTGAAGATCTTAGCGAAATAATCGACGCTCTCATGAAAATCCCAGAATTCAAGTACTACGCAGAAAAAGGAAACCCACCTATTATCGTAAATGGAGCTGGAAGCAACCGACCAGGAAAGATCGTCGCGACAGAATTTACCGGTGGAACAAACGGCCCAGAAGAGCAACTCGTCTCTCAGAGCAAAGCAGGTGTTGGAACTATTCTTTCTATGCATGTAACAGAGCTTACTTTTACAAAAGCAAAAGAACACAACATTAATATGATCCAATGTAGCCACATGGCTTCGGATACTATCGGAATAAACCTCCTTCTCGACAAGATTCAAAAGGAGGAAAAGAGGCTTAAAACAGTCGATACATCAGGATTTATAAGAGTGAAGCGTAAATAAAAATGCCTCCTGAAAAAAAGGTGAGTTTCCTAGCAATCTGGCTCCTTAGGGCCTTGATTTTTTTCGGATATTTCACTACATTCCGCAAGATTTACCACTAAACCTATGACTTCGACTCAAACCACATCTACAATGCAAAATTCTTCAACAACGACAGGTCCTTTTGATCAAATTCAAGAGCTAGAACTTAGGGAAAAAGTACGTGTGGATAAAGAGCTTTCTGCTATGACAAAGGAAAAAGACGAGGTTTTGCAGGCTATTACGAAGAGAGAAGAGCAAGCAACTGATGAGCTAAAAACAGAAGCAAAAAAGGATCTCAAAAAGCATAGTGAGACTGAGCTCAGTGGAATTCTGATGAACGCAAAGAATGAAGCAGTTTCGGAGTGTGAGACACTTGAATCCACAGCTAACAATCGAAGTAAGGCAGCAATTGATCAGCTTGTAGGCCAGGCATCTAAAGCAGATACTCTCTTCTCCACTGCTGCATAATGGCTATCGTCAAAATGCAAAAAGTTGGCATCATTGCTCATGTCTCAATAAGAGAAGAGCTTATTGCCATGCTTCATGACGTTGGAGTGCTTGAAGTACGACCTGCTGGTGATGGTATCGAAATCGATCATTCAGAGGTTATGTATAAGGAGGCAGAAGTTCAATTCGCTATAACAACGCTACAAGGCTTTGCAGACAAGCAGACTCTTAGCGCATGCAATAAGAAGGCACCAATTGAAGCTATTGTACAAACAGCAAAGCACACTGATGTAAACTCCATCGTTACAGAACTACACACCCTTGAAAAAGAAGATACAGATGCAGCGCACACCATTCAGGAACTTGCAGACTTTAAAGAGCTCATTACTCCGTGGAAGGGTCTCACAGCACTATCAAAGGAAGCAGAATCTACAACAACTGTGCAAATCTTCGGACTTCTTCCTCTTACGATTGAGCACAAACTAAGCGATTCAATGACACAGTCTATGAAGCGCAGCGTTCTCACAAAGATTGGTGAGACACCAGCTGGCCTTGGCGCATACTCAGTCATTATATGGAAGGAAGACAGTGCTGCATTTAGCGAACTTGCAACCACACTTGGCTGGAGCAATGTAGAACTTCCAGATTTAAACGGAAAACTCCCGACTATCGCCTTCGAGGAAGCAATAATGAAAGAAAAGGTACTTCAAGAGTCACTACTAACGAATAGTAAAAAGCGTCAGAAGCTTGCTGTAGAACTGCCTAACCTCCTTAAGGTAAAGCTCTTCATGCAATGGTTAGACCAAAAACAAGAGGTTCGAGAGGCAATGGGCTCAACTGAAGCGACAGTAACACTCCTTGGATGGATGCCTGCAAATGCTCTTGAAGGGATGGAAATAAAGCTTCAAAAGCTTTCTCCTGCAATTGCCCTCATAAAGGTAAAGCCAGACGAAGGAGAGGAAACACCTGTTCTTCTAAAGAATCACAAACTATTCACACCATTTGAAAGTGTGACAAACCTCTACGGGCTCCCTCTCTCACGTGAGATGGATCCAACCACTGCACTGTCTCCGTTCTTTATCTTGTACTTTTCACTGTGTCTAACAGACGCAGGATACGGACTAATAATCGCACTCATCTTTGGTACATTCCTTCTCGTTACTAAGAAATCTATCGACGAAGCAAAGCTCCCATGGCTCCTTTTCTTTGGAGGAATTATGACATTCTTTGTGTCGATCCCCTTTGGAGGATGGCTCGGACTCACTCCAGAGCAAGTACCAGCAATGCTTACAAAGAGCACGGCTGAAGGACTTATGTTCAAAGGGCAAATTTGGAACCTTGGAAAGCAATCTGGAATCGACTTCCTGCAAAACCTATCACTTGCACTCGGTATGACACACATGTTCTTTGGAATGTTCCTCGCCGGCCAGCATAAATGGATGCATGGCAAGAAGGTAGAAGCATTCTGGATGGACTTCACAGCACACATCTTACTTGGATCTATTCTCTTCCTTGCATTTGCCCCTGCAGAACTTAAAGGTATCGCTATATATATCCTCTATGGAAGCATCGCAATAATGATCTGGGGCAAAGGATACGGAACAGTCTGGTATGCACGGCCCCTTAGTGGACTACTCGGAATGGGAAACTTCCTTATAGGTATGATCAGCAATGGCCTTAGTTACTTGCGTATTTTGGCGCTTGGATTGGTAACTGGTGCGATTGCTGCTGCTATTAATCAAGTTGCAGTCGAAATGGGTAACCTCTTCCCTATATGGTTGAGCATCCCAGTTATTGTTGTGATCTTCCTTGTTGGGCATATGGTTTCCATTGCCCTAAATACACTTGGAAGTTTCATTCACTCTGGTCGACTTCAGTTCATCGAGTTCTTCTCGCAGTTCTTTGAAGGCGGCGGACGGGGCTTCTCCCCGTTCAAACGTACTTTGTAATTTTATATTTTTTTTCATTTCTCTCTCATGAAAACTTTTACTTCCCTCTCTATCCTAGCCGGAGTGATATCACCTATGGCTGCCCTAGCTCAGGATCCAACTGCAGTTGCAGCTGTCTCACACGCTGGCGCTGTTCAATGGGGTCTTGCATTTGCCTTCATTGGTGCTGCAATCGCCACATTCCTTTCTTGTATCGGCTCCATCATGGGTGTTTCTATGACTGGTCAGGCAGGTGCTGGACTACTTACTGAGAAGCCAGAACTCGCTGGTAAGGTTATCACTCTTATGGTTCTTCCAGGTTCACAGGGACTATACGGAATGGTTATCTCGCTACTTTTCATCTTCAACTACGCTCCAGTAATCAGCGGTGAAATTGCTATCTCTGCATCACAAGGAGTCATCCTTTTGGCAGCAGCTCTTCCAGTTGCTTTCACATGCCTTACATCTTCTCCATACCAGGCGAAAGTATGTAGCGCTGGTATGCACATGCTTGCAAAGGACGACAAGCTCACAGGACGTGTTATTACTATGGCCGCTCTTGTAGAGACATACGCTCTTCTCGGATTCTTGATCTCATTCTTCATGCTTAATAGCTTCAAGGTTGGAATCATCCCAGTTGTATAATCCCCAACCCTAACCCTACCCCCTAATCCCAACCCCCTAACGTCATGGCTTTACAAGATATCCTCGCTGCCATTACCGCTGATGCAGACCGGCAAATCGAGCTCGCTCGATCAGCGCATCAAAAAGAACTCACTGAAATGCGTGAGGAATCTGAGCGGACTATTGCAAAGCGCAAGCAAGAGATTGCTGTGCAGAAACAGAAAAAACTTACTCAGCTTACCTCAAAGGCAGAAACACATGCAGCATCTCACAAGCGTAATGCTCTTCTTACTCAGAAGAAGGAAGTACTCGATGCGATCTATGCATTGGCAGCCAAGCAACTCTGCAGTATTTCAGAAGCGGATGCAGAAGCACTCTTCCGAGATTGCCTAAAGCAGATAAAAGGAAAAGGTGAAATTCATCCTAGTAAAAAACATGCAGATCTTCTTAAGAAGATCTGTCCCAGCGAACAGTTTCGCATGAAAGACGCTACAGATGCTAAAGGTGGTTTCGTGTTCATCTCTGATACAGAGGAGCAAGACTTCACATTCGAAAACCTGATTCAAAACATTCTTCGGCCACGCACAGAACTATCTATTGCTCACACTCTCTTCGCATAATGTCTCAAGTATCTTCCCTTCTCAGCCAACACTTCGCGTACGCCTCAGGACGTACAGGAGTACTCCAGCAACTCTTGCTTACAGCGTCTGATAAAGACCGCCTACTTGGTGCTGCCGACCTAGAAACGACAGAGCAGATACTGACAGAGCTCAGAATGACAGATCCAATAGACCAAGGACTTCTAAAAGCTGATGATATCCTGCTTGCGCTTTCTGAATGGATCAAAGAAGAAGTAGAGAGCATGACCCCAGAATCAAAGAGGCCTGTCTTCCACATCTTGTGGATAGAAGAATCTGCACCACTCCTTAGTTATCTATTAAAGAAGCACTTTGGCCTGAGCTCTCCTATGAGTACAGAGCCACGTAGCAATATGAAAACAGAGAGTACGCAGCAACTTAAAAAGCTTATAGAAAACAATAAAGAAGGCTCATTGCCTACCCCTCTTGTTTCCTTCGTGAGAGAGACGAAGAAACGAGAAAGTCTTACACCAGAGATTATTGATACCCTTACTTCTCAGCACGTTGCAAACGTTCACCTAGGCCTTGCGAAGGTTAGCAAGAGTCCTGCGATAATGCAGTACGTCATTCATAGAATAGACCTTACAAATATTCGCACAGCAATGCGTCTCAAGTCAGAAGTTGCAGATCTTTCAGTCTTTGTAAAAGGTGGAACACTCAACCTGCGCAAGCTCTCAGGAGACCTTAATGGTATTGCGAAAGCAATCGAACTATCTGAGCTACCATTCTCCCTCGGAGAAGCGGTACGCAAGAGTGCAGATGATCTTAGCGATCTTGAGGTCGCACTCTCAAAAGTCACAGCAAATGACATTGCACATATGTGGAACATTCCAATGAGCATAGAGCCAGTGTTCGCATTTGCAGCCCTTGCAGAGTCTCAAGTTGCATTACTTAGAGCTCTTGTCATTGGTAAGAGGGCCGCGCTCGACCCGCAATCAATTAAAAAAATGCTTCCTCCATTTATCTCTGCTTCCCATTACGTTCTCTAATGAAATACAAGACAGCTATTGTCGGCGCACGTGATGCAGTTGCAGTATTCACTCTTCTTGGAGTGGACATTGTCCCTGTTGAGTCTGAAGTGCAAGCTGTCGAAGAGCTTCTTCGCCTCAAGAAAGAAACGCAGACCGATGAAAATGGAAGAGAGCACAACGCTTATGCCATTATATTTATTACGGAAGACCTCGCCGGCGGAATTTCTCCAGATGATGAAAAGAAGCTCGCCAAGGGGGCCTTACCCGCTATTATCCCATTGCCATCTCACCAAGGTTCTACTGGCTACGGCATGCAACGCCTCCGCCGCATTGTAGAACGTGCTGTGGGATCTGATATCTTACAATAATTCTACACACTCTTATGAATCTACAAGACCGTATCGACAACGACAATAGAAGAATAGACACTGCAAAACTTATTGCACGATCAACAGACCAAAATCTAGATGCACGTAATTTCTATCAGCAAGACATTGCATCACACATACTCATGGCAAGAATAAAGGCACTTTCAACACTGAATCAGTAATTCTTATTTCCACTTCATATTATGTCTAAAGACGCCATCATTACCAAAGTTGCCGGTCCTCTGGTTGTTGCCAAAGGAATGAGTAACGCAAAAATGTTCGAGGTTGTAAAAGTCTCGAAAGAAAAGCTTATCGGTGAAGTTATCGAACTTCACGGTGAAGAAGCTTCTATTCAGGTTTACGAAGAAACATCCGGTATTGGACCTGGTGAACCTGTAGAACTTACTGGTCTTACTCTCTCTGTAGAGCTTGCTCCAGGACTTCTCACTTCTATCTACGATGGAATCCAGCGACCTCTCGAACTTATCGAGAAAGAGGCTGGTAGCCCATTCATGACTCGTGGTATCGAGGTTCCAGGAATAAGCCGAAGTGCTAAGTGGGATTTCACGGCAACTGCGAAAGTAGGAGACCAGGTATCCGGTGGTGATATCCTCGGAACTGTTCCAGAAACAACATTGATCGAACATAAAGTAATGGTTCCACCGAATATGTCGGGCGTTATTACAGAGATCAAGTCTGGAAACTTCGTAATCGAAGACACTGTAGCTGTTATTAAAACAGCAGACGGAGAAGAGAAAATTGCGATGCTACAAAAGTGGCCTATTCGTATTCCTCGACCAACAAAAGGAAAGCTGATGCCAAATCAACCACTTGTTACAGGAATGCGTGTGCTCGACACCCTATTCCCAGTAGCACAAGGAGGTGCAGGAGCTATTCCTGGCCCCTTCGGAGCTGGAAAGACTGTGACACAGCAGTCACTTGCGAAGTACTGTAATGCACAGGTTATTGTGTACATTGGTTGCGGAGAACGTGGAAACGAAATGACGGAAGTACTGACAGAGTTCCCTCACTTGAAAGATCCAAGCTCAGGAGAACCACTCATGAAGAGAACTATCATGATCGCAAATACTTCAAATATGCCTGTAGCTGCTCGCGAAGCGAGTGTGTACACAGGTATCACCATTGCAGAATACTACCGTGATATGGGATACGATGTAGCCCTCATGGCCGACTCAACATCACGTTGGGCAGAAGCGATGCGTGAAATGTCTGGACGCTTGGAAGAAATGCCAGGTGAAGAAGGGTACCCAGCGTACCTTGGTTCACGTACTGCAGGATTCTACGAGCGTGCTGGAATAGTTGAATGTCTCGGTAACGACTCTCGAAAAGGATCACTCTCAGTTATCGGTGCTGTGTCCCCTCCTGGGGGAGACTTCTCAGAACCAGTAACACAGAACACACTACGCGTTACAAAAGTATTCTGGGCGTTGGATGCAAAACTTGCATACAAGCGTCACTTCCCAGCTATTAACTGGCTACAGAGTTACACGCTCTACGCAGACAACCTAGAAGGATGGTTTGCAAAGGAGATTGCAGAAGACTTCCCAGAGAACCGACGCCTCACACAGAAGATCTTGCAGGACGAAAGTAAGCTCGAAGAAATTGTACGACTGGTTGGAATGGATGCACTCTCTCCAAAAGAGCAACTTACAATGGAAACTGCTCGTATGATCCGTGAAGATTTCTTGTTCCAAAATGGTTTCGATCCAGTGGATGCATACTCATCACTCAACAAGCAATACCGACTTCTAAAATCTATCCTTACATTCATGGACGTGGCAGAGTCTAAAGTTGTTGAAGAGGACTTCGATTTCAAAAAACTACAAAGCCTTCCTGTTAAAGAAGACATTGCTCAGTCTAGCTTCTGTGCAGAAGAAGATGTCGACGCAACATTCGACAAGATTGATGAAGCTATTCGCTCACAGATTTCTGCACTCTAACCCTACCCCCTAACCCTAGTCCTACCCCCTAAATCTATGTCTACTGCTTACAAAACCGTTTCCGACATCGCAGGTCCGCTTCTCATGGTTGAGGGAGTGGAAGGTGTCACCTACGACGAACTCTGTGAGATTGAACTCACAGACGGCTCAAAGCGTCTAGGTAAAGTTCTTGAAGCTCGCGAAGGCCTCGCTGTTGTTCAGCTCTTCGAAAGTGCTCAAGGCGCAACTACAGAAGGAACAAAAGTCCGATTCCTTGGTCGATCATTCGAACTCGGAGTGTCTGAAGACATGCTTGGACGCGTGTTCTCAGGTAGCGGAGCTCCTATCGACAACGGACCAGAGGTTATCCCTGAAAAGAAACTCGATATTAACGGTGCACCGATCAACCCAGCATCTCGTGACTTCCCAGAAGACTTTATTCAGACAGGTATCTCTACTATTGATGTTCTAAACACACTAGTACGAGGACAGAAGCTTCCTATCTTCTCTGGAGCTGGACTACCACATGCTCAGATTGCTGCTCAAATTGCTCGTCAGGCTCGTGTGCTTACAGAAAAAGAGGTATCAGAGGGTAAGGGTGCAGAGGAAGGCGGAGAAAACGACGAAAAGTTCGCAGTGGTATTTGCTGCGATGGGAGTGACCTATGAAGAAGCTCAGTTCTTCAAGAACGAATTTGAAAAGACAGGCGCACTAAGTCGTGCAGTTCTCTTCCTTAATACGGCAGACAATCCAGTGGCAGAACGTATCGCTACCCCTCGTCTTGCACTGACTGCAGCTGAGTACCTTGCATACGAACTCGACTACCACGTAACGGTAATTATCACGGACATGACAAACTACTGTGAAGCGCTCCGAGAGATCTCTGCTGCGCGTAAAGAAGTTCCTGGACGACGTGGATATCCTGGTTACCTCTATACCGACCTTGCAACATTGTACGAACGCGCAGGACGTATCAAAGGAAAGAAGGGTTCTATCACTCAGATCCCGATCCTTACGATGCCAGAGGACGATGTAACACACCCAATTCCAGACCTTACTGGTTACATTACAGAAGGACAGATTCGACTCGACCGTGGACTCCACCAGAAAGCAATCTTCCCACCAGTTATCCCTATGGGATCCCTGTCTCGTCTAAAGGGTAAAGCACAAGGTGAAGGTGTAACACGTGAAGACCACTCAGGAATGGATGCCCAGCTAACCGCTGCATACGCTCGTGGAACTGAAATCCGTGAACTCGCAGTTATCCTTGGAGAATCTTCTTTGAGCGATATAGACAAGGCATACCTCAAGTTTGCAGACAGGTTTGAAAAAGAATTCATCCGTCAGGGTGAACACGAGAACCGTTCCATCTACCAGTCACTCGATATTGGTTGGGATCTTCTTACAGAACTACCACGTTCAGAACTCAAGCGTGTGAAGGGAGACCACATCGATAAATACATGAAAGTAAAAACTGCTACTACTGCATAATCATCTTGAAAAACGCTATAGAGATCATCGGCATTGCCTGGAACTTCTACCGGAAGCAGCCAGTGCTAAACCAGATCGCTTTCTGGTTGTTGTTTGCTCCAATAGGACTTATCGACGCCATTTCTGGAATGATAGATACCGTTGCTGCTCAAGGCTTTAATACTGGCATGAATACGATGGAGCAAATGACTGCTATGGAATTTGCCATCACTATTCCGATAGTCATCGTGCTTGTATACCTCATGGTATGGGGACATATTTGTATACTGATGGTTTCAAAAAAGATGCTATCAAGTGGCTCAGGACGTTCCAGATCTTCTTTCAAGGCTGTGCGCGACCAATCAAAAAAATTCATCATCCCACTATTACTCGTAGGAATCCTCAGAAGTATTACAACATTCCTTTGGGCCCTTCTCCTTATTGTTCCAGGTGTCGTCTACTCTATCCGCACAGTCTTTTACGATATCTTAATGATCGAAGGAGGAAAGGTTATCTACGGACGTCAAATGCTTACCAAAAGTACAAACATGGTAAAAGGGCATGGTTGGGATATCTTTGTACGACTCCTTAGTATTGGAGTATGCATCTTTGGATCGACTGGACTCGTCAGTGCAGCACTCCAGATTGGACTCACAGCTATCGACTACCGACTCGAAAACCTCGCAATTATTCTTATCGACGCTATCGATGCATACGCTGGAATGTTCTTCATAGTATGTACCGTTGCACTCTACGCAGAACTTAAAAAGCTCTCTACTACGAAATAATTATGGCTCTTCTCAATGTAAACCCAACACGAATGGCACTCATGGACCTCAAAGGTCGCAGCAAGTCTGCGAAGCGTGGTCATAAGCTTCTGAAAGATAAACAGGACGGACTCATGCAACAGTTTCTTTCTATTATCAAAGAAGCAAAAGACCTACGTACGACTGTCGAAGACCAACTTGGAAATGTATTCCAGAAGTTCTTGCTGGCGAGTGCGTGGATGTCTGATGCAAAAATGGAGAACGCTCTTTCAAGCCCACAAGCAAAGATCGAACTCGAGGTAGAAACAAAGAACGTCATGAGCGTAAAGATCCCTCTCTTCTCTATTAAGAAGACAGGAAACATTAAGGCCTATGGAATGGCAGGCACTAATGCCTTGCTCGACGAAGCAGTAGAAGCGCTAGAGAACCTCTTCGAGATCCTCGTAAACCTCGCACAGATAGAAAAGCAGGCAGAGGCCATGGCTATCGAACTAGAGACCACACGTCGCCGTGTAAACGCTCTAGAGCACAAGATGATCCCAGACCTCGACCAAACAGTGAAGTACATCAAAATGAAGCTCGACGAGTCTGAGCGTGCAGGTATTATTGCGACCATGCGTATCAAGGCATCTCTTGAAGAACAAGAGAGACTAGAAAATACTGCTTAACTACGTTTCGCAATATTAATATCAACAGGACACTAATACTTAAGCAACAGCCTTCACGATCTGTTCGAAGACCTTAGGGTCGCTCATTGCAAGCTCTGACAGAGCCTTACGGTTGATCTCGATGTTCTTAGTCTTCAGACCATTAATGAAGAGGCTGTAGCTCATTCCTTGTTCGCGAACAGCAGCGTTCAAACGCGTGATCCACAAAGCACGGAATGTGCGCTTCTTCTTCTTTCGGTCGATGTATGCATGCTGACCAGCCTTCATAACAGCCTCATTCGCTTTCTTAAAAGTAGAATGACGCATGCCACGATACCCCTGAGCGAGCTTTCGAATTTTCTTGTGACGCCTGTGTCTGACAACTCCAGTTGTAACTCGCATTTATAGGTAGGGAAGTAGCTTAACAAGCTTCTTTGAATCGCCTTTCGCAGTAATAAGAGTCCTATTAAGGTTCTTTTGGCGGGTGCTCTTCTGCTGCAACAAGTGATTCTTACTGTTACGCTTTACAGCTATTTTACCAGAACCAGTCCTTTTGACCCGTTTCTTAGCGCCGCTATGAGACTTCTGCTTAGGCATCGGAGGCATTCTATAGAGAAAGCAGCCCTTTTCAAGCAATTTAACTACAAAATTCCCTAACCCCTAGCCCTAATGCTACCCCCTAACCTTTCTCTCCTCTCTTTGGCCTGACAATCACCGTAAACTGGTTTCCCTGTGGCTTCACCTCCTGCTCGACGTCAGATACCTCTTTTAGGTCCTCTACGAGGCCCATGAGCTTCTTCTTAGCATAGTCCTTATTGGTCATTTCTCGCCCTCTAAGGCGGACAACAAGCTTCACCAAGTGTCGCTCCTCCAAAAATTCCTTCGCCCGAGAGACAATACGGTCTAAATCGTGCTTTTCTGTACGGAAAGAGAACCGAAGCATCTTTACCTCTGTCTGCTTATTATGAGCTTTCTGCTTCTGCTCCTTCTTCTTCTGAGCATACATAAATCGACCAAAATCTGTAATTTTTACGATTGGCGGCTTCGCATTAGGACTGATTTCGATCAGATCCATATCCTCTGCTTGAGCTTTCGCAATAGCCTCAGCAATGGACATCTCCTCAGAATCCTCTTCATCAACTAGGCGCACTCTCGGTGCAGTGATTCCCTCGTTAATTCGTGGCTTCTTTTCCTTCTTCTTGGCCGGCACATACCTGTTACGTTTTTGCATAAAGTAGCGTAAATTTACGATGAATAGGGCCTTGCGTCAAGAAATTGACCACAAAGATCGTGATTACTTCGCACTATAAACCTGCACATCAAGACCAAGCCTCTGCCATCCAGGAGCGTTTCCCGGCATTATAGACACTTTCTGTAATGCCATAATTTGCATAGGCCACAGTTTATAGCCCTGAAGAATTTCCCCCAGATCACTCTGTAGAATCTTCCGAACATCACGAAGAAGTGACACGCGTAATACATTTTCAAAAGCGTTTGCAAATGTCGTACTACTAAAAGATCTCTTGAGTTGCTCCTCATATGCTTTCGGATTTTCCGAATACCGCAGAAGGTCTGCAGACAAGAACTGTTCGAGGGCAATAATTCCTGCTGGGTTTTCCTGCTCTACCCTATCAACAAGTAATGCAATTTCGTCCTCTGTCAGAACATCTCCAATAGTAAGCAATCCTGCTAAGCGAACAATTAATAATATAGTTTGCATTCCTTCATCATGCACCGAGAATTCTACAGACAGCGTACGAGATGATGCCCCTTCCTCACTGTCACTTGGTTCACTAATCTTGATTTCCGACATGTCTGACAACACTCCGTCACGCATCAGTGCCTCACGAATAATTTCGAACGTTGCAATAAGGCGTGTGACATCTGTTTCCTCGGGAAGTGCATACACCTCTACCCTCTCTTGCTGAGAGCCAATGCGAGTTGCTGCATGCAACTGTGTAAGTTCTATCTGCTCAGTAAGCGCACGAAGACGCCGCTCAAGCATTGGAAGCTGACTAACAATCGGAATAGAAATATCACGTACTTCAATAATGGTCTTCACATGAGCCAAAATCAAAAATGCAGAAAGAACCATAAGTCCAATACCCGTACTAAACGAAATGATGGGATGACAATGCCGGAATTTGAAAAGCAAGCGAGTCATTATTTCAATCGGAGTCGTAATACAAATGGTGAGTAAAATCCATCCTGATCATTTTCCTGTCGTGTGTAACGCGTAGTTTCGACATCAATAACCATTTCAAGACTGTGTATTTCTTCGACGAACTTCGCAAGAACAGTCATAGACCGTGGGCCTACATTGTGAATCTTTCCCTTAATCTCTGCCGTGCTATGCAATGCATCGAAGACAAAACTATCAAGCGCAACAACATTTTTCTGGTCAGGAACAAGAATAGACACAATATGTGACAATTCCCCACGCAGTCTTTGGAACTGCAGGCGAGACTCTTTCATCATTTTCAGGCGATAGTACAAATCATTATCAACAGGAAGCAGAAATGAACCGCGCTCATCTTCCATACTAATAATACGCGCTTCAAGGTCTGCTTTATAGCTCTTCAACTCCTGTAATCCACGAACTGTTCCGCTGACCTCTACGTGTGTCAGTTCTGGAACCAGAACGTACCACGAAAGCGTTAGAAGCCCTGCAAGGACGACTGAGAACAAGAAGAGCGAGAACGCTGTACGCCTCGCAATATCCTCAAAGCTATGTGATTGTTTGGTATGTGTGTTTTTCATAATGTTTCCCCTTATTATAGCGGAAATATGGTCTTTTTTCACCTCTGGGATGTTGTAAAATATTACAACAGTGGCATAATATTACTTTAATACTACCACAATCATATGGAAGAACTCGATATCCCCATTCTTCGCAAATGTTATGATCTTTATAAGACGTTTCACGGACTGCGAGGTCTCGTATCCAAAGCCGATCACTACACCCTCTGGCAAAGGGCGGAAAATCTGATCTTGGATGTCATCGAAGGTATTCTGTTTGCAAGTCAGCTCCCTAAGGCTAAAAAACTGCCACACTTGGAACAAGTGAGTATGAAACTCAATATGCTTCGTATTTTTCTGCGTCTCACAAAAGAGACAAAGATACTCGATCTTAAAAAGTGTCTCCTCTTACAAGAGATAGTCGACGAAATTGGTAGAATGCTTGGAGGATGGATGAAATCAGTTAAGGAATAAAAACTCCCTCTGTCAGACTTGAGGGAGTAGTAGAGATGGGGAGAAGGACTGCCGAGCGGCCGACAACCACAAGTTGTCATTGCGATTGTCATCCCAGTTGTTGTTGACGTTCACGCGACCATCGTTAACATTGAGTTCGACGTGGTTGTCATCGGGGAGCGCTATATTGCCCATTCCCATCCGTTGGCACCAAGAGTCGAGGGTTACTGTCTTGCGACTTATATCCTCTTCTCCCTGTATTTTATTTGGGAGCAATCCCGCGTATGCGAGATACCTCCACTAGGAATGAGCAAGAAGTTCCTCTCGATCTCAGCTCACTCGCTATCGTGTTCCGTAGAGACACGCTACTCTGGTGAGTTTCCACAATCGCTATCCGCTTAGTGGTAGCAGAGATGAGGCGCACTGCGAGACGAAATCATAATCTCGGCTTCAAGAGCATTACA
>JABJGX010000024.1 GCA_018662075.1 Candidatus Peregrinibacteria bacterium
ATATGGAATTTGTTGAAGGTATGCAATTCGACAACGGATATATCTCTCCGTACTTCGTAACAGACACTGCACGTATGGAGGCGGTGTTTGAATCCCCTGCTGTTCTTATTACTGATAAGAAGATCGGGTCTATTCAAGAAATTGTTCCACTCCTCGAAAAACTTGCACAGGGTGGAAAGAAAGAAATTGTTATCATCTGTGAGAACATCGAAGGTGAAGCACTTGCAACTCTTGTGGTGAACAAGCTCCGTGGAACATTTAGCGCTCTTGCTATTAAGGCTCCTGCATTCGGCGACAGGCGTAAGTCTATCCTTGCAGACATCGCAGCACTGACTGGTGGACGTGTGATCTCTGAAGAAGTTGGCCTAAAGCTTGAAAATGCAGACTTAGAAGACCTTGGTACATGTGACCGTGTGATCTCTTCAAAGGACAATACAACAATTGTTGGTGGCTCTGGTGCTACGGCAGATGTTGAACAGCGTATTACACAGATCAAACAAGAAATCGACGGTACAAAGTCTGACTTCGACCGCGACAAACTTATGGAGCGACTCGCGAAGCTCACAGGAGGTGTCGCTGTTATTAAGGTAGGAGCTGCAACAGAAGTAGAACAAAAAGAAAAGCAACACCGTGTTGAAGATGCGCTCTCTGCAACGCGCGCTGCAGCTGAAGAAGGAATCCTTCCTGGTGGAGGAACTGCACTTGTCCGTTGTATTCCTATCCTTGAGAAGCTAAAAGCAGATAACGATGACGAGGCAATTGGTATTGCCATCATCAAAGGAGCACTCGCTTCTCCACTTCGTCACATTGCAGGTAATGCAGGAGTTGAAGGAGACGTTGTTGTCGACAAGGTTATGAAGTCTAAAGGCAACGATGGTTACAATGCTTTGACTGGTGAGTACGAAGACCTTGTAAAAGCTATGGTTATCGACCCAAAGAAAGTAACACGAAGCGCTCTTGAGAACGCAGCATCTGTTGCTTCTATGTTCCTTACACTTGAAGCTGCAATCACAGACATTCCGAAGGAAGAAGACCCAGCTGCTGCAGCTGCCGCTGCCGCTGCAATGGGAGGCATGGGTGGAATGGGAGGCATGGGTGGAATGATGTAATCCTGCCTCTAGAAATCGATACTTAAACACCTCATATCACTGAGGTGTTTTTAAATGTCTTAAAGAGCTATATATAGGCAGTATTGACATAAGTTAAATACTGAGTATAATACCTCGGTCCTCTGTATGTTCAGAGGATTCGATTTTTTACACTTGCTTGAAGGAGCAACGCAATGAAAACTTCCGCAGTAGTCATGACCATGAAACTCATCGTGGATCCCACGGTATCAGAAAACCATGAGGATAACCTCCTCGGCATCCGCATTTGGATGCTGATGAAGAAAGCAGCAGAGGAACACGGAGTCGAAGTCATCTCTGACAGAGGACACCTCTTTAAGAACGACAAACGACGAGTTTTCCAGCTTAGGGGTCACCCTTTCGACATCGAACTGTGTCGAACCCGAATGGAGTCCTGTGACTCCGCCAGAAATGGCACTCGGCAATGGCTATGTATGCTGCTGGCCGCATGAAACTAAGCAATCGTAAAATATCTAAAACCAGCATCATCCTCGATGATGCTGGTTTTTTTAATTGAAATTTTCAGCTATGTACAGCCAAAATATCTATTGACAGATGTAAAGAAAAATATACAATATCGCGGCTTTATCTAACCTGATGAAGCTTTTCACTAAACCTGCATATATAAAGGAATTCCCATGCAGAACCTGTTCCTTGTCATTCACCCTGTCCACCCCATCGATACCACTCTCGGTACCCCTTTGCTTCAAGCAATTAAATGGCTGCTTACATTTGATACCGAAAAGAGATGTGTGAAACTCTTTTCACAGCCTCAAAATGCCTGGATAAATGAAGGATTGCTGTACGTTGAACTCGACTATCGGGCGAATCCGTTTGGTGCGGAATTATCCCGTACTGTTACAGAGAGTAACAGAGGTATTAAAGAGTGTCGGATTATCGCTCCGGTATTAGCGTAGTGTGAATGATGAATGCTGCTGGTACATCGTACCAGCAGTTTTTTTTATTTACGCAAAGGTCCAATTTCCATCAAGCGAGAAGGAACGACTTTCCACTTGGTTAGTGGTACGTTAATAAAGAGGATCCCAAAGACAATGAGACAGATACTAATAAGATCATTAATCTGCAGAGTTTCACCAAGTAGTACACTCGCAAGCATCAAAGCAATAACTCGACCAGTTGCTGCAATGACTCCTGCATCTGTTGCAGATGTTTTCTTCAGCGCATTGAAAAACAAAAAGAAAGGTAGCAAGAACGAGAGTAGTGGCATCGCCATCACCGCAAAGACATTTTGCGGAGTGCTAAGGAATGCGAGTCCGTCTTCTTGTGTGTACATCAGCCACGCTCCAACAAGTACTAAACTAATAATAGTCTTGATAAGAACGATAGAGTCTAGATGTCTGTGCTTTACATACTTCTTATGAATGATGGTCGAAAATGCACTACAGAAAGAAGAGCCAATAAGCAGTAACGCTCCTGCTTGCATTTGATATTGCACAATGTCTTCCCAGAGAGCTGCAACCATTCCACCAATAATAAAGACACTACCAATGGCCATTTGCTTGTTCATACGTTCCCCAAGCATGAGGACTGCGAAGATCACCACCAAGAATGGGTCGATTTTGGCTTACCTAGGCCATATTTGTTCGTACAGTTAAAAAAAGATATAGTACTACCTCTCCCCAAATGTTATGAATTCAGAATTAAAACAAGCAATACTGCCCCTTTCAGTTATCGGAATAGTCGCGGCTGTATTTGTACTGCTTACATCTCAAAAATCCCAAGCTCCTACTCCACATGTGCCAACAGTTAATGAGGATTCAGCAGGACGAACGATTATGCTACATACAAGCAACTGGAAGTTCTCGCCAAACACAATAAAGCTTAAGAAAGGTGAAAACGTGTCTTTGCATCTTATGGGTATTCAAGGAAACCATGGTGTATCTATCCCCGGACTTGGCGTAAACCAAAAAATGGGTCAGGGAGATTCTTCTCTCGTTAAAATACCGACTGATAAAACTGGTACATATCCTTTCCACTGTAATGTATCATGTGGTCCTGGTCATGCAGATATGGAAGGTACTATAATTATTGAATAATTCCCCCACTTCTATTATGAAAAAATTACTCCTCCTTACGTTACTCCTTACTGCATGTGCAGCAGTAAACCCATCTGGTCATCCATCAGATGCTACACAGAGTGAAATCAATATGGCAGAAATGATGGATATCTCTGTTGAAGAACTTCGCGGGCAGTCACCAGAAGAACATATGAAAATGATGCAAGACATGATGAAGCCATCTGCTGACCATCCAGCAGAATGCGAAGGAGATGGATGCTCTTGTCACATTGCACAAGCTCCAGATGCACCAAAGAAAGGTGGATGCGGTTGCGGAAAAGCTGCCTGTAACAAAGCATCCTAATGAATACATCTTTCCTAAAAATTACTGGCCTTTGTATACTTCTTGCTGGCTGCCAAACCTCTGGTTACCCAGAGGCAAAGCCTTCTGAAGTTCTTCAGGTATCTGATGGTGATCGGATTAGCATTGATCCAACTATCGTCAGCAAAACAATTAACGGAAAGATTTTTAAGATGTACGGATACAATGGGCAAATTCCCGGCCCAATGATCAAAGCACCACAAGGTTCTACTATCACGATTGATAGTAAGAATCACATCGACTACGAAACAACGATTCACTGGCACGGGTTGCGGCTTGATGATGCCAGCGATGGCGTACCTGATGTCACTATGGACGTTACCAAGCCCGGTGAGAGTCATACCTATACTGTGACGTTCCCTGATGAAGGTATTTACTGGTACCACCCACATGTAAGAGAAGACATCCAACAAGACATGGGGCTTTACGGAAACCTTTTTGTTACACCGGATGATGCACGTGAATATAACCCCGTCGACAGACAGGAGGTTATTGTTCTCGATGACCTGTTTGTCGATAGTGATGGAAATAATATCCCATATGGAGAGGAAGAACCGAACTTTGCCCTCATGGGTCGGTTTGGCAACGTCATGCTCATTAATGGAAATACAGAATATAAAAACGAGTTCATTGCAGGAGATGTTGTTCGCTTCTATTTTACGAATGTAGCAAATACTAGAACATTTAAGCTGAGCATTCCCGGAGTAAAGATTAAGCGTGTTGGGTCTGATGTTGGACGCTATGAGCGAGATGAATTCGTTGATAGTATTACTATCGCTCCAGCAGAGAGATATATTGTAGAAGCGTTGTTCGAGAAGGCTGGTAGTTATGACCTGCTTCATAAGAGCCCTCTTGCAGAGTTTTCGCTTGGCACATTTACTGTATCTGATGGACAGAAACTTGCTACGTTTACCAAAGAATTTAATACATTGCGATCCTACGATGATGTTATTTCTGACATCGATACCTTCAGACCATACTTTGATAGCCCTATAGACAAGACTCTTCGTCTCTCTATAGAGATTGATGGTGCCATGGGAATGATGCACAGCGGTATGGCTGGTATGGAACACGATGAATCAGGTATCGAGTGGGAAGATACTATGCCCATGATGAACCAAATGATGGCGAGTGAAGACTTTCAGTGGAAACTGATAGATGAGGAGACTGGGAAATCAAACATGGACTTCATGTGGGAGTTCAAAGTAGGTGACGTAAAGAAGGTGCAGATCATCAATGAAGAAGATAGTGCTCACCCTATGCAGCACCCTATCCACTTCCATGGACAACGGTTCTTGGTTCTTTCTATGGATGGTAAGCCAAACACAAACCTTGTCTGGAAAGATACAGTTCTTGTACCTATCGGATCAACAGCCGAAATACTTTTCGATATCACAAACCCCGGTATGTGGATGTTCCACTGCCATATTGCAGAGCACCTGAGTAACGGTATGATGGGTATGTTTAAAGTTTTAGAGCTTTAAGTCTTCACGCTTTACGGCAACTGTATCACCTCTTTTAACTTCTCCTGTAAGAAGCTGGTCTGCGACGTATGTTTCTAAGGTATCTGTGATTGCTCGCTTCATTTCACGTGCTCCAAATTCTGGGCTGTATCCCTTGTCTGCAATGGCGGCTACTGCGTCATCTGCAATCTGAATGGCGATACCCTTATCGGTCTCTAGGTCTTTAATAATAGATTGGATCATCATAGATGCCACTTTTACAGATTCATCCCTTGTGAGCGGGTAGTAGAGGACAACATCATCAAAACGGTTTAGGAACTCTGGACTATAGCTTCCATTACTAATGAGTTCGTCGAGGAGCATCTTTTTGAAAGCTGATTTATCTGAATCTTTATTTTCCTGAATAATACGCGTAATAAACTGCGCTCCTGCATTACTCGTTGCAATGATAATCGTATTTCTGAAGTTTGTTTTGATACCCTGTCCGTCTATCAAGTGCCCTTCATCAAGGATCTGCAAGAAGAGGTTTATTACTTTCTTGTCTGCCTTTTCAATCTCATCCAAAAGGATCAGCGAGAATGGCTTATCCTGTACCTGACGAGTGAGGAATCCTTCTGATGGATACCGAGGGTCTGTAGACCCAATAATGGCATTCACAGAGTCTTCGTTACTGTACTCGTTCATGTCTAGGCGGATCATCGCGTCTGAGGCACCAAAGTATTTCTCCGCAAGCACTTTCGCAGTCTGCGTCTTTCCAACTCCCGTTGGACCCAAGAATAAGAATGTACCAAGAGGCTTATCTTTTGTAGAAATATCTACCCCTGCTCGTTTCAGTGCATTTGATACAGATGTTATAGCATGCCTCTGACCTACAATCTGTTCTTGCATAAGAGACTCCAAGTTCTGTAGTACTTCTCTTTGCCCTTTATTGTCTGTAGAGATATCCATCTTTGCTCTTAGTGAAACCATCTCTCGGACGATATCTTCTGTCACGTATTCAGTCTTCGTCCTCTTCGCATGTATCACTGTGTCATGCAGAAGGTCTATTGCCTTCCCTGGAAAGGCGCCTTTTTGAATGTAGCGATCTGCAAGGTCAACAATTGCTTTTAAGGCCTTGTATGTTACATGTGTGTACTCGTGATCCTGAATAGTAAAATACTCTTCCATGAGCACAGACATTGTATCTGCAAAGGATGTTGGCTCTAGAGTGATCTTTTCAAACTGAGCATCCAGTGCTGAATCTGTTTTGATCTTCGTATGATAATCACGAGTGTCTGCAATACCAATGATATTTATGTTTTTAGACTGCAAGAACTTTCCAAGAACACCACGAATATTTGCATCTCCAGAGTCGAGGAATAGTCCGAGGTTTTCGATAATCAAAATATACCTACCTTGCTTCTCTGCGCGCTTGAGAGCCGCGAGCATGAATGTGTCTGGGTCTTTTGCACCTGATAGTAGATCTTCTGCCTGCAGCTTCAGCACATGTGTGTACTGATATCCTTTCTTGGATTCTGACAAACGGAGCTGATAGGCAATATTTGCAATAAACGATTCTTTTCCAGACCCTGTGTCGCCAGTCACTATAATATTGTGCTGACTTTTTCGTTCTAGGATCTGCAATGCCTCTTGCATCTTGTCCAAGTGGATTGTTACCTTTCTGTCTCCTTGATACAAAATGTTCTGGGAAAGGTCCAGAGTAATAGTATCAAGATCGTCATTAAATCCTGTCACCCATCCTTGGCCGACTCCTGCAAATATTCGCACAAGTCCACCAGGGCTCCACCACTTATCGTGATGCCACACTGAAGCGTGGTACTGCTCCCACTTAATAATCATTTCAAGGTCCGACAAAGACATGTCTAGTGAATGCAATAACTGTTGCATTGCACCTTTTCTCTGAAATAGCGTAAAGATCATAATACCAGGATCTATGCGCTTACTATGGAAACGTTCCATGTTGGCAGATGCTTCTCCTAGGAATAGTACTATCTTTTCATTTTCTAGCTCTGGTCTTAGGAGGTCCAGCACTCTCTTCTTCTCTAGTCCCATTTCATTCAATATAAACTCTGCACGTTCTGTCTTCATCGCAGCCTCTAGTAGTGCAATGGCTGTCTTCGTACGAGATGACATATGTCGCAAGGTATCGACAGTTAGTAAGCATGCTGCATTGTTCTTTGACAGGGGCTTTCGCGTATCGTTCTCGAGCATATCTGTAATAAATTTCTGTATGACAATAATAGTAAATACCAAAACAAATACAGCGACTGCTATATGTGTCACGTTATGATCCCGAATCTCCTGCATTAATACCGGGAGCGTAACGAGTCCCAAGGCAATGAGCGCAAGTGGACCACCAATAAACCGGCGAAGTACGCGTGCAGTGAAGGCTCTCGTTGCCGTTGGATCAAACTGAACGTACATCTAGATTAGCGCTGTAAAGAGATATGAAATACACACCCAAAACAATAATGGAAACACGAGCCATGCCAGGTAGAACGCAGCGAATACCACTGTCAGTGTTATGATGAATGCAATACCTATAAATAGTGTCACAATGCGAAACAAGAACCCAATTGTTCTACTGACCATATTTAATGTAAATGCCTCAGAGATTGCTGCGATGTTTATTCCTCGATCTGGGTATTTGTCTTTAATTTGTCTCCATGGTGAAAATAATGTTCGTACGAGAAAGATAAACGAGAAGATTTCTATAAATGCTCTTAGATAGTCGAAGAATCTTCGCATAATAGCTGATGGCTGTTCCCAGAAGTACCAACGAAGGAACTCTGGAACAGTGATGCCGGTGAAGATTAGCGGATGCCTAATGAGGTCGAGCGGTCCCATAGAATTTGTGTATGAATCATCTGATTATACCAGAAATTCGGCTTTTTTTGAAGGTCTAAGTCCCATGAGATGTTTTAGACTCAAAAAAGCCACCTTGTCTCTTCCAGAAAAATGTCGTAGAATTGCCTAACTCCTCAAATGACAGCAAAATTCATCGTTATCGACGGCCCAGATGGAAGCGGCACCACACGTCAAAGTGAGATGCTCGCAGAACGCCTACGGGCCAAAGGAGACACTGTCGTTCTTAGCGCAGAGCCAACAAGTTCGTCTATTGGCAAAGAAGTGCGGGCAATGCTTCATAAGGATACCATGCCATCTGCAGAGGCTGTTCAGCTGCTCTTTTGTGCAGATAGAGCAGACCATGTCATCAATACTATCAAGCCAGCTCTTGAAAATGGTCATACAGTTATCCTCGACCGGTATGCTCTTTCAACCATTATCTATGGTGGCGCACAGGGTGTCGACCAACAATGGCTGACTGGCGTCAATGCTGCATTTCCAAAACCAGACTTAACGTTTATTACACTCCCACCGTTTGAAGTGTGTATGGAACGGATTGGTCGTCGGTCGGTTCAAGACAGATTTGAAGTCGAAAGTTTTCAGCGACGTGTCTATGACTTGTATAAATCTGTTGAAGATCCAAGTGTTATATTTATAGACACATCAGGGAGTAAGGCGGAGTCATCTGAAATGATATACAACAAGTGTGCAGAATTTTTTTATAACCCTATACTTGCCTCATGACTCCCCTCCTCCTCGACGGCAAAGTAGCAGCAGCAGCTCTACTCGACTTCTTGAAACCTTTGGTTGAAACACTCGATCCAAAGCTTGTGGTTATTCAAGTTGGTGATGACCCCGCGAGTTCCAGTTACATTAAGCAGAAAGTAAAAAGTTGTGAGAAAGTATCTATGCGCAGTGAACATATTCACATGCCAAGCGACACTACTATAGAAACACTAATGCAAAAGATTGATGAGCTGAATAATGATGAAGATGTCACGGGATTTTTTGTGCAACTCCCTTTGCCAGGCCAACTTAGTGGTCACGAGCCAGAGATTATTAAAGCAATTAGCCCTATGAAAGACGTCGATGGCTTTGGTGCGTACAATCTTGGAAAAATGTTTCTTAGCAAAGAGTTCGAGCACCTTCCACCGGCAACGCCATCAGGCATCATCAGACTTCTAGAACATTTTGATATCGAGATCGAAGGAAAGCATGCAGTCGTTGTTGGACGAAGTAACACTGTTGGAAAGCCAGTTGCAGTAATGCTTCTCAATAGGAATGCAACTGTTACTATTTGCCATAGTCGAACTAAAAACCTTTCAGAGATTACAAAGCAAGCAGACATTCTGATTGCTGCTGTCGGTAAGCCAAAAATGATTACCGCTGACATGGTAAAAGAGGGAGCTGTCGTCGTTGATGTTGGAATCCATAGAACTGATGACGGATTGTGTGGCGATGTGGACTATGAAGGCCTTCAATCAAAGGTATCTGCCATTTCGCCAGTACCAGGTGGTGTTGGTCCCATGACGGTCTCTAGCCTGCTCCGAAACTGCGTAACTGCCAAGGAACGTCAAATGGAGCTACGATAATCTATTGCGAGGTTCTGAAACTTCTATAGAATAACTTCATGGAAATTGATTTTCTCTTCCATTTTTCGGTCTTACGGACATATGTCTGTCAGGCCTGCTTGCTCGTTTCTAATCCCCTCTAGATATGTGCGGAATTATGGCGATCTCCGGCTACCGAGACATCATCCAAGACCTCTACGACGGACTCATGCTTTTGCAACATAGAGGGCAAGATGCTGCGGGTATCATGACCTACAACAATCAGTTCCACTTAAAGAAGGCAAATGGAATGGTGCGTGATGTCTTTCATGCAAAGTCACTTGCAAGACTAAAAGGGCCAATGGGAATCGGACATGTACGCTACCCAACAGCAGGGTGTAGTTCGGAGTTCGAGGCACAGCCGTTCTTTGTAAACAGTCCATTTGGTATTGCAATGGCACACAACGGAAACCTTACAAACCATAAGCAACTTGCAAAAGATTTACTCGAAAAAGAGTTTAGGCACTTAAATACAAATTCAGATTCTGAAATTCTTCTTAATGTATTTGCTGTAGCTCTTCATCATCAAAAGCCAAAAAAACTCACTGCTGACCATGTATTTGCTGCATGTAAAACTGTATTTGAGAAATGCACAGGAGCATATAGTGCGGTAGCTCTTATTGGTGGGCATGGAATTGTTGCCTTCAGAGACCCGCATGGCATTCGCCCCTTAGCTCTTGGAAAACGAAAGTATGGAATGAAAGAAGAGTATATGATCGCATCTGAAAGTAGTGCTTTCTACGGACTAGAGTTTGAGTTTGTTCGAGACATCGAACCTGGTGAAGTGATCTTCATTGATAAGAAAAACAAGCTCCACAGTCGAAAGGTTGTAAAAGGAGAACTCAACCCATGTATGTTTGAATGGGTATATCTTGCAGCGCCAGACTCAACTATTGATGGGGTAAACGTCTACAAAGCTCGAGTGCGTATGGGCGAATATCTTGCAGACCAAATCAAGGCTGCTGGTATCAAAATTGATAGTGTCATTCCTGTACCAGATACCGGTCGTGCTTCTGCTACCGGACTCGCCGACAAGCTGAAAGCGAGGTACAGAGAAGGCTTTGTAAAGAATAGATACATTGGTCGAACGTTTATTATGCCTGGTCAGACAATGCGAAAGAGAAGTTTGAAGTTTAAGCTTCACCCTATCGAGCTGGAGTTTAAAGGAAAGAATGTACTACTTGTTGATGACTCTATTGTTCGTGGAAATACGAGTAAGAAGATTATTGAACTGGTTCGTGAAGCAGGCGCTAAAAAAGTGTACTTCGCCTCTTCCTCTCCTCCAATCATTGGACCTGACCCATACGGAATAGACTTGCCGACAACAACAGAGCTTGTTGCTGGCGATAGATCCATAGAAGAAGTTCGGAAGTTTATTGGGGCAGATGGTTTATTTTACAGCAAGATAGAGGATATGCATCGTGCTATTACGTATGGTAACAAAGAGATTACAAAGTTCTCTGAAGGATGCTTTACAAAGAAATATCCAACACCAGAGATCACACCAAAGTTACTAAGGGAGCTTGGATGCAGTAGAAATGACAGTCGATCTGACAGCGATGATGAGGAAGATACAGATGGCGATGGAACAAAGACAATGAGCCTTGTCTAATATGAAAATACTTCTCTTATCTTTGGCAGCTCGTGGACATGCTATTGCAGATGCACTTGCTCGTAGTCCTCAGAATCCAGACATTATTTCAGTCGTTCCAGCAGCAAACCCTGGTATTGCAGCACTAGCTACCGAGCAGCATATTGCAGACCTCATGGACTTCGATGCTGTGCTCAATATAGCCAAAAAAGAAAACCCAGACTTTGCATTCGTCGCACCTGATGACCCGATTGGTGCAGGCCTCACAGATGTTCTGGAGGCAGAAGGCATCCAGTGTGTTGCCCCACGAAAGAAACTTGCGCAGGTCGAGGCTAGTAAAAGCTTTGCTCGTGACCTACTAGCAAAGCACAACATAGATGCTTCCCCTGCCTATGAGTGCTTTACCACTGCAGATGAGACTGCTATTCGAAAGTTTATTGACCAGCAAGATGGAAAATACGTCGTGAAGTACGACGCCCTAAAAGGTGGTAAAGGTGTTAAGGTTAGTGGTGAACATTTAGACAGTATTGATGACGGCGTTGCGTATGCCATCGAGTGCATTGAAGAGTGTGGACGCGTAGTCATCGAAGAAAAGTTAGTCGGTGTCGAGTTCAGTCTTATTAGCTTTGTATCTGGTACGCAGGTTGTCGATACCCCTGCAATACAAGACCACAAGCGAGCATTTAATGGGGACACTGGTCCAAACACTGGAGGCATGGGGGCATGGAGTGATGCAAACCACTTACTGCCATTTATAAAGCCTGCAGACCTTGCACGTGCTAAAGAGCTTAATAGACTGACAGCAGCTGCCCTTCAGGCTGAGTGTGGTGAAGACTTCAAGGGAATTTTGTATGGAGGATTCATTATCACAAAAAAAGGAGTTCAACTTATAGAATACAATGCTCGGTTTGGTGACCCAGAAGCTCTGAACATTCTCCCGCTGCTACAAACGGACTTCGTCGATATCTGCCAAGGAATTATCACTGGTGACCTCACCGATGATATGGTGGCGTTTGAGCGCAAAGCGACTGTGTGTAAGTACATCACACCTGAGAGTTACCCTGAAAGTAAAGACCAGCGTGGCCAGCCGTTTACCCTTCCTGTTCCTGGAAGCAACGCTCGCATCTTCCTTGGCGATGTATCAGAGGGCGATGATGGCGAGCTTCTTCTTGGCGGCTCTCGCACGGCAGGTATTGTTGGTATCGGAGATACTATTGCCGAGGCAGAACAGATAGCCCAGACACTATGCGAGCAAGTGCAAGGCCCTGTACGTTTCCGGTCTGATATAGGCACAGAGAGCCTTATTCAGAAACGTATCGATTTGATGAATAGCATCCGAAGCGAGTAGGACCATTAAGCTAATACATAATACATGTAAACTCCCAACGCTCATTTAACCTACGATTAAGTCGTGGCATTACGGATTCATTCACCCAATCAGGTTTTCCTCTAAACCAGTTTTCTACACGCTGACATACACGTTCTATAAAAATTTCCCTGCGCTCTTTTATCAGTGTGTTGTCTTTAAAGGTTTCAGGTTCAAGAGCTGCAGAATATACTTCCTCTACTTGACCTGATCCTACTTCTGATTCCCATGTATTAGCTACTTCTACATCATTATAAATACCCACCTCAGAAAGACTTGGGCTACCACCTCCTGATGACCCCTCACTTCCACCGCCACTCGTGGCAGGTTGTCGCTGGTTTCTACGTTGTCTTGCTGCTGCTCCACCTGAAGTTTGCGGAAACAACCAGGTAGTATTATTTCCACTATCTGTACATCCATCATTATCAATATGGCAACTTAGCGTTTGACCTTCCGCTGCATTATTATCTTTTACATCTATGTTTGCAAAACTATAACTTGCTGATGTACCAACTAAAAATGTCATCTCCACTCCAGAAGTAGATGAGCGAATAGATACATCTTGCCCTGGATTACCCTGCAAAGTCAGAGAGCCTGAAAAGTTTTGCTGTGTACCCTCTCCTATGGTGAATGTATCCTCTGCGCTAGCAGTTTTCGTAAAATGGTAAAAGACATTGGAACCACTCATGCTTTGGTTTAACCCATTCATTACAACACTACCGGTACCATGTGTAAACGTTGCAATTGATTTTCTCTCCCAATTTCCTGCATTGGTAATGATAGTTTTGTCTCCTTCAATATCATCAGTCGCATCAAGGGTGCCATAAATCAGAATACCTCCCGTACCAACAGTGATGTCGTATCCATGAGTATTGAGCGTGTCTCCTGTACCAATTTCGAGTGTTGTGACCGTAATATCTGAACCGAGCTCTATAGTATCTGGGCTTGAACCAATAATAAGGTGTCCCAAGTTTTGCTTCGTCGTAGAGTTATCCGTCAATGTCAGGTTTCCGTCTAGTGTAATAGTTTGAGCAGCATTTGCTACTAATGTACTTCCGTCATTTAGTGTAAAATCTCCCGCTATCGTAATATTTTGACTCTCTTGACGCAATGTACCCCCCGAAAGTGTTAGCTTTTCATTTACATCTAATGTTGCATCTAGGCTCCATATACCAGATCCTGACAAAGAAAGGTTTTGATATGTATCTCCGACAATAAGCTCACTGTAGGTTCCTGTACCGTTATACATGATAGTACCTCCAGTTTCGAAAGTGGGAGTAGAGATAGTCTCGTCACCATTCAATGCGAGTGTACCTCCACTTAAAATACGAAAGGTGCTAGAAACAGTAACATTGCTACCATTAGCATTGAGAATTCCTCCTGATATTGTCAATGTTGTTGCTGAAATATTGGCAGCAGTATTAAATGTGGTACTTGGATTATTCACTGCAAGGTTGCCATATGAAGCATTAAGCATTGTTACCTCTTGATCATCACTTTGACCAGTGTAAAACACTGATGATGCTTCATCATTTGTATACGTGCCAGAAATCGTAAAGCCTGTTCCAGACAATGCAAGGGAGCCACTGTTAAGCAATGTAGTTCCAGATCGTACATCAAGAGTCGTTCCGGCATCAGATAGTGTAAGAATATCACCTGAGCCAACCCTAAAAATACCATTACTATCCAGTAAGACAGAACCAATAGTAGCACTCGTTCCTGTTACCAAATGCATAATAGTAATGACATCTGGCTTAATAGTAGCAGTAGCAAAATTTGAAACTATCACAGAGCCAGAGCTCGGCTGCTGAGCGTATGCTTGTTTGTATACTGTACCAGCAGCTCCATCTCTTTCAGATGATGTCGAATCCCCTCCATATGCAGTGATACTTCCTGAATAACCACTAAAATCTTCATCTGTTGATTCTAGTATTATAGCAACGCGCCCACCTCCACCTCCTGGTTTTGCATTACTTCCTTGCATACCATCTGCTGTAATACTCCCTGTCCCTGCGATACTTCCCACTGTAAGAAATATACTTCCCCCAGCACCTCCACCTTGGTCAATAGCGGGATCTGCGGCATTTGCACTTATTGCTCCATTATTTGTAAGCACACCACTCACAGTAACAATGATAGCACCTCCTCCCACATGGCCAGACCCGTTACTACCAAGATTAATTGGCGCTACCATAGATCCATATGTCCGACTTGTTGAGAGTACTGATGTTGAGCTTCCGCCAAGTCCACCATGCCCACCACCTTGCCTAGCAGAGCCATATGGCGCACCAGGCCCTCCGCTAGTATACCCATCTGCGTTAGTATTAATTTCTCCACCAGAGTCCACTGTAAGATTCCCTGTAAGATTCAAGAATAATTTAAATACTTCTGAACTAAAATTACCTGTATGAGACAACCTTCCAGTACTCTCGATAGTCCAATTACTTGTTGTTGTGACTTCGCTATCAATATTTAAGGTATAACCAGATAATGTATACGCACTTGGAAACGTTACTCCAGTAGTATCCGTAATTGTAATTTCTGCCTCGTCCCTACCTTCTGGACTGAGTGTCACAGAACCGAATGCCAATGTGTCATCACTGTCAACAGAGAGATTGGCATCGTTTTGAATAATAATATTTCCAAATGTACTAAGGTCTACACTACTTGGCATAAGAGTCTGTACACCAACTTTTGTTTGAAGGTTGTTATTATCGATAATGAGAGTTCCACCTCCGCTACTTTGCGCGGCAGTTTCTTGGTATACCGTTCCGGCAGCGCCGTCTTTATATGAACTACCCGAATCACCTCCATAGGCATTAATACTTCCCTCAAATGCAGTAAAATCTGCTCCTCCATCAAGTAAAATAACAGCAACACGTCCGCCGCCGCCGCCTGGTTTGTTATTACTTCCAGGCTTACCATTAGCAGTGATAATTCCTGGACCATCTATTGTTCCTGTTGTCAAAAATACACTACCACCGGCAGCACCTCCCCAGTCTCCTCCTGGAGCCACTGCATCTGCGCGCACTGTTCCATAGACCACTGTGGATCCCGTTACAGTAAACATAACAGCTCCTCCACCACTATGAGCTTTTCCACCACTTCCAAGGTTTTCTGGCTCTGTTATAGAGCCATACGTTGTACTTGGAGGTAATATTGATGTTGAAGGTGCCCCAAGTCCGCCATGAGAACCCGCAGGCCTGCTCCCACCAGATGGTGCTCCTGGCCCTTTTCCACCATCATAACCTATTGCATCGGCATCTATAACAGATCCTGTACCTATAATTAGATTCCCACCAACATTTACACGTAATCTATATGTCTCTGCTGTGGAGTTATCAGTATGAGTTAAACCCCCATTGGTAAGAGTGAGATTTCCAGAAATGGTAAAGATAGGAAAAGTACTATCGTATGTCGTTGCGATCGTTCCTGTTCCTGTGTATCCCATATCTTGTGTCAATGATGCAACCGTCAGAGGGCACCCTGTATCCCATGTGTAATCTTTTGCTGATGTTGCATCAAACACAATATCATCAGAAGAGGTAGGAATAGTATCTCCATTCCAGTTTCCAGCAGTGGAACAACTTTCATCGCCACCACCTCCATCCCATGTTTTCGTAGCTGCATATACGGGACTTACACTAAGTCCGAAAAAAGTAATCATGCCAAGGAGGTATACACAGTATTTCATTATTTTGAATTTTAGAGTATGAGATATGTTTCCACTAATATTTTTGCTTGCTACAAAAGATACTTCTCTTATGTATAGCATCCGAAGCGAGTAGTATGAAAGCTATGCGTAAAGACTACTCGAGAATCCTCATTCCTTTTGTTTACTTTATTGCGGGTGCCACGGGCATCGCTTCTGTAGCAACGACATTTTATTACAAAGATGATTTACAGCTAAGTCCTGCACAAGTAGCCATTCTTGGCTCTATTGCTATTATTCCGTGGAGTATAAAACCACTATATGGATTCTTTTCCGATAGACAAGCAATTTGGGGATACCGTAGAAAGCCATACTTGTTCCTTGCAGGCCTTATGGGTGCTGGGGGGTACTTCTCTATGGCGACGTGGGTGCATTCGTACCACCAGGTAATGATAGCGCTATTTATTTCTGGTATGGGTTTTGCACTAGCAGACGTCATTGTTGATGGAATTGTGGCAGAGAAGAGTAAAAGTCAGAATGATGCTGGAAAGCTTCAAACTATATGTCGTGCGTCTATTATGACTGGAGCACTACTTGTTGCGTACCTATCTGGAATTCTTGTTGAAGCCATTGGGCCACGGAATGTTTTCTTTATCACAGGAACATTGCCACTACTGACAAGCGCACTTGCCATCATCATGACCGAAGAGAAAATAGATGCTGCAAAGTTCTCTATCAAGGAGACGTGGTTGAACATCAAAGGTGCAATGACGAGGGATCTTCTGTGGGCTATTGCCTTCATCTTTATCTGGCGTGCAACACCAAGTAGTGGAGGAGGACTGTCGTACTTTATGATAGATGAACTAGGCTTTGATCCCGAGTTCTTTGGTCGCCTGAGTATGATTTCCCATGCCATGAGTATTTTTGGCATAGTACTATTTCGGAAGTTTCTTATTAATGTATCTCTAAAAAAACTCTTCTTTTGGATCATTGTCGCAAGTGTCGTCCTCAGTATGCCGAGCATTGGACTGATATATGGATGGTATGAATACCTCGGGATGAGCCCTCGGTTCTTTGCTCTTGCAGATACCTTTATCTCAGCGCCTCTGTCAGAGATCGCGTTTATCCCACTCATGGTTTTAACGACGCGTTTGTGTCCGAAGGGAATCGAAGCGACGATGTTTGCGATTCTTGCATCTGTCATGAACATTGGCCTTGCACTATCTGACCTTGGTGGAGCATGGCTTTTACAATTCTTCGATGTTCATCAAGCAATCGGGGACGCTGCAGCGAACTACTCTGGCCTCGATAAAGTACTGTGGATTGCTATCCTTTCAAGCTTCCTACCGATGCCACTTCTTCGCTTCCTTCCAGATGTTCGCACATCAGATGAGATAACTAGCACCTCGAAAGAGCAACCAATAGAAGATGTACTTGGCACAAGTAAAAAGGATATTGTGTAATTCCTATTCAGCCCCAACTCTAGCCAATTTATCGAGTTGGTCCTGCTGGATTAGAGCCTCGATAATCTGTTTGATATCCCCTTCCATAATTCCTGGAAGGTTGTTAAAACTTTGTGAAATACGATGATCTGTTACACGGTCTTGCGGGAAGTTATATGTTCGGATCTTTTCACTACGGTCACCAGAACCAATCTGCCCTGAGCGCATTTCTCCACGCTCTTTAGCAAGACGCTCTTGCTCTGCTGCATACAAACGAGAACGAAGTACTCCCATAGCCTTTATCTTATTTTTTAACTGAGACTTTTCATCCTGACACGTCACGGTGATGTCGAGTGGAATATATGTCAGACGAACTGCAGAGTCTGTCGTATTAACCGACTGACCACCAGGCCCCGAAGAGCGGAAGATGTCTACTCGGATGTCTTCGTCTCTTAGTTGGATATCTACCTCTTCTGCCTCTGGAAGAATAGCAACTGACGCAGCACTTGTGTGCACTCGTCCTTTGTTTTCCGTTGCGGGAATACGCTGTACACGGTGTACACCGGATTCGAACTTGAGTTCTCCGTACGCTCCAACTCCATCAATCTTACAGACAACTTCTTTTACTCCTCCGCTTTCTGCGTCTTTCTTTTCCATAATTTCTGCGGTCCACTTTCTCTCTTCTGTGTACCTCAAGTACATACGAAGAAGTTCACCGGCAAATATTGCGGCTTCGTCTCCCCCGGTTCCAGCGCGGATTTCAAGGATTACTGAACGGTCATCATCAGCATCTTTTGGAATTAAGAAGAGCTTCATCTCGTCTTCTAGCTCTGGAATTCTTTTCTTTGCAACATCTGCTTCTGCTTCTGCCATTTCTTTCATTTCAGGATCCTCACCTGCAACTTTCACAAAATCAATTGCTGCTTGGCAGCTCTCATACTCTTTGATCATTGAAAGAAGAGGCCGTAGGTCTGACATTCTCTTTCCTACTTTTGCGATTTCTTTTGGATGATTTAAAACCTCTGGAGTTTGGATAGAAAGCTCCAATTCTGTGTATTCCTTTGCCAGTAATCGCAATTTGTCTATCACGGTCGTACTCTACAAGTAATCGAGGTTCAACAGAACCGCATTGCACGACTTTGTGGTAGCGACCTTTGCAGCCATTGTATTTAGATCGCTCTCTATGTCTCTTCCTGTGCCCTCTGGTACGAAGAACTGTGATATCTGAGGGAATGATAGGCTTACCTCCTCATTCCATCGCATAGACTCATCTACTCGTGCTACTAGGCATGCTTGTCCTCTGTCTAAGTTTGGCTTTTCAGTTGAAGCACTAATAAACTTCGCAGGCTTATCCAACGAGACCGTGACATAGACTAAGTCACCGCTTTCAAGTGCCTTCTTTGCCAGCTCTTTTGATACATCGCGACCAATAGGATAGCTGAGGATAACGTAGTCGCCACGGAATAATGCTCGTGGGTCGACTCTTTCTGTTTCAAGAAATACTTCTGTACCAGTAGCTTTTGTTATCACTGGAGGAATAAGTACAGATAGCATGATCAATACTTGAATGGCCAGTGCAATTTTTAGTGACTTACTCATCCGTTAAATGTGGAAAGAATCTTTCGTCGTTTCTTCTCTATAAAGATCGTCATTGTGATGAGCAAAATTCCTCCGAGTATGAATGCAATAGATTTATCAAGAAGAATAAATGACCAAGAGAAGTATTGGATAACTATGATGATAGTTGCGGTAATAATTCCAATATTAAACAGGCGACTGTTCTGAACAAGCATTCCTATCCACACTGCCCATAGTGACAAAGCAAAAATAACAAGAACATAGAGAAAGTACATCACTGGGTTGTAGTCGAGCATAGAGCCAACCATAGACTGACCTCGAGCCTGGATCAGGAGGACACCAAGTAGAATTGCGAGGGTTAACATGAATAGCTTTGGCTCACTGCGTTTTATATTACTCTTCCATAGAGCGATAGATGCAAGAGCATACGATAGGCCGATCACGACGTACTGCTTTACTGTGCCACCAAGTGTGTACATCTCTTCTGGAATACTGGAATCTATTGTTGAAATAACAAGCGGTGCAGCTGTTAGCAAAGCTCCCCAGGCTAGTAGTGGCTGATACACAAAGTTCCATTTCGCATACTGACGAACAATCAGCGATAGTGATACTAGTCCAATTCCAAGAAGTGAAAGCACTGGAAGTAAGTTATTATGACTGGCTAGAAATTCCATCTGAGCGCCAAATCCCCATCCAGTTGTACTATCAAGCCACCCAAGAGCAAGTATTCCCAAAGGAACTGCAAGGAAGCCATGTACCTTCTGTTGCCGTGCATACCCCATAGCAAGTGTGCCGATCATCCATAGGAATGGGCCCTGCCAAAATGTCAGACTGTAATGGAAAATTTGAGCTAGGAGCATTATATTTGCACCAAAGACAATGTCTGCGAGTAGCCATAGTGCCTCCGATGTTCCATTTAAACCCCTGTTTTCTGTTACATAAGCACCAAGCACAACAACGATGTACCCTGCAAATACTGTAAGGATCCTTAGGACTGGCGTCATATTTGACCAGTGACTACCGATAAACAATAGAATACCAAGGCCAACGAGTATTGCGCCAATGGTTGCAAATATAGAAACAGCTCTTGGCATACCATGGGTATCCATATGATCACTATTTGAAAGTGAATTTTTAAGTTCTGTAGCCTTTTTCTTGTCGAGGAATCCTTTCTCCTGCCAATGCGCAAGCGCCTGATCCACAGTCCAGTTCATACGAAAAGGATAGCAATTATTCACCATTTAACCAAATCGAACATACAATAGGGCCATATGAAGATCATGGTTGCCATGTCCGGCGGAGTAGACTCATCTGTAGTTGCCCACAAACTAAAAGAAGAAGGGCACGAACTGATTGGGGTTATGATGAAGCTCTGGGTAGACCCACTAGCACCTGAAGTTCGTCGTATGCTTCCGACAAAGTGTTGCTCTATAGAACACATCAATAGGGCACGTAGTGTATGTGAAAGTTTAGAAATTCCTTTTTATGTCATGAACCTAGAGGAGGCCTTTAAGACAGAAGTTGTTGATCCTTTTCTTGATGACTACCGAGCAGGAAAAACTCCGAACCCTTGTATCAACTGCAATAGGGATCTGAAATTCGGACGCTTACTTGATAAGATGAAAGAACTTGGATGCGCAAAGCTTGCAACGGGTCACTATGCAAATGTGACTAAAGATGATGACGGGGTATTTCATCTCTACGAGGCAACGGACCTTACAAAAGACCAGAGTTATTATCTGTATGGGCTCTCGCAAGAGCAGCTATCGAAAGTAATCTTTCCACTAGGTAAATTGCAGAAAACTGAAACATTTGAACTTGCAGAGAAGTATGCGATTCCTATGAATAGTGACTACAGAGAAAGTCAAGATCTCTGCTTTTTCCCAGAAAAAGAACCCACTGCATTCCTAAAGAGGTATATCACTGACATGAAGGAAGGAGACATTAAGCTTGAGGATGGCAGCACCGTTGGGCAGCACAAAGGACTACCGCTCTATACAATAGGGCAACGAAGAGGTCTTGGTATTGGAGGCCTTAAAATTCCACTGCATGTTGTCCGTAAGGATATGACGAGTAATACCGTTTTTGTGGCTCCAAATGGTGACGACCAAACATCTGAGCTGAAAGCTGAAAATCTGAAATGGGTTCATTCTGGCATTGATGAAGACCAAGAACATGAGTGTATTGCCCGTATTAGCTCTCATGGAGAGCGCTCCAAAGGCGTCTGTATCCATGATGGGAAAACACTGACTTTCCGCTTTAGTAAGGCAATTCGCGGAATTGCTGCTGGTCAGTCTATTGTGCTGTATTCCGGGGATGAGATCCTCGGTGGCGGAGTTATCAGTTTTTCGCTATAATATAATGATTCCTCTCTTTTCTCACCAGGACTGGCAAAACGATGATGACGAACGTGCTCACGTTGATGATGCCGGTCATATCTTTATTCATGGTAATGA
>JABJGX010000076.1 GCA_018662075.1 Candidatus Peregrinibacteria bacterium
CTCCTTTATACAGCATATCCATCATTACCTCTTCGCCTCGAAGAGGCGACTGATGATGTACGAACATGGGTTATCTATAACCGACGTGATATCAGTCTTGATGATCAAAACCGACTAACACTTGATGGTGAACCTATTACGCCTCCAGGCGACATGATGCTGAACTTTGAACCTGGCTCCTTTGTTTTCCAAATACGATAATGACATACCTCTGGTTGCCACTCGGCCTTGCACTTCCAACATTTATTGGATGGTGTGTACTCCGCATTCTTGAAGGACGGACTCCTGTCCTCTTTCAAGCGGAAAGAATTGTAGCCGGACTATGTGTAGGAATTATCGGAACGATGTTCGATACATTTATTCTTCACATTGTTGGAATCATCGACTTCTCACTAATTGAAATGCTTTGCGTCCAGCTCCTTGCATCACTGTTCCTCGGTGGATACTGCTATCTCAAAAGAGATCAATTTCCGAAAAGCCCTGTAGCTTCACGAGAAAAGCTTCTTCCATGGCAAAAGATACTGACGGTTATTATTGGATTATGGATAGCTGCCAAGTTGATCGCTGGGTTTATCTTCCTTATCGGACCACCATACTATGACGATGTTATGAACAACTGGAACATGCGTGGTAAAGCATTCTTTGTTCAGCAGGAACTCATTCTTCAAATTGAACCAGGGAAAGACAATGGTGTTGCATCGTACCCTCAGGCAGTTCCCATGTTTAAGACATGGCTTGCAAACCTTAATGGAGAATGGCACGAAGGACTTGTAAACAGTGTTCACATTGTCTGGTACATGTGTGCCCTTGGCCTCGTGTTCTTTGGACTACGGAGGCTTGTTTCACTACCATGGGCGATGCTTGGTGTATATATACTCAGTAGTATTCCGCTGTATTCCATGCATGGCATGATTGCTTATACGGATCTATACCTTAGTATCCTTCTCTTCTTAAGTGTCAGCTGGCTCTTCTTTGCAGCAAAAAATACAGGTGCTGAACGTATGAGCTTTATTCGTATTGCATCTATTGTTACCGGCCTTCTTGTATTCTCTAAGAACGAAGCATTATTGCTCCACATGCCACCAATAGTATTGCTTGTACTTGTTACCATGTTCCTCTCTTCATTTACAAAGAGTGAGAAAAAACAAACCCTTGCGTGGTACACAGTGCTGATCTCTTCATGCCTTATTCCATGGATTGCCTTTAAGTCGTACTTCGATCTCGCATTTGGAAACGCTAAAAGCATTTCTAGCTTTAGTATTGAATGGCATGAAGGAGTACTCTCCGCAATTGGTTTCAATACGCTGTTCGAAGGAAACTGGGGTCTTCTCCCTGTTCTTTTTGTTGGACTCTGTATTGCTCAGTGGAAAAAGGTCTTACTCACACCTCTAAGCATTCTTGTCGGATTCGTTCTTATCGTATGGCTTGGGCAGTTGCCGATCTATATGTTTACAAGCTTGTACATTGAAGCATTGAACCAAACAGGATACGCCAGAGGACTTATTCACCTTGTCCCATTGGTTGTTATGGTAACGACACTTCTTCTTCACAGCATTCTTCATAGGAAGAAAGAGGAATTATCTGTATGATGAAGACCATGTATCAATACGCAGCCATTCTTGGCCACCAATCTCACCTTAGTCTCGCAGAGCTCGCAGCGACTATTCCAGGTTTTAATTTGGAATCTATAGAGCAGAAGGTGGTTGTTCTCTTTTCTTCAAGTCATCCGCTAAGCCAAGACTCAATGGACCAACTTGGAGGAACGATTCTTCTTGCAGAGCGCATTACTACTGCAGACGTTACGATGGCAGATATCCCAAAGATCATGAACAACGAAGTCAAAAGTGTGAAAAAGAAAGTTACCTTTGGACTCCGATGCTTCGGTGTTCCAAGGCCTTTAGTTAAAACGGCGTACATCAAAGGAAAGCAAATTATGAAAGACCAAAAGAGATCGTGCAGATACGTTGGAAACGAGAAGAAGGCTGCAGCTACAGCTCTCCTTCATGGAGCTCAGATCCTCACTGGAAAAAAAGGTGTGGAGATCTTCATCGTACAAGTAAAAAATAGCTTGTGGATTGGAAAGACTATTGCTGCCCAGAACATCGATGAATACACATGGAGAGACATGGAAAAGCCTGTTCGAGATACCACTGTGGGACTTCTTCCTCCTAAGCTTGCTCAAATTATGCTCAACCTTGGAGCCTTTATGGTGCGCACACCACCAGACCCTAAACGTAAGAAGCTTAAGAAAGAAATCTATACTGTACTCGACCCTTTCTGTGGAACAGGAGTTATTCCACTTGAGTGCCTACTCCGTGGATGGCATATTCTTGCGTCGGATGTTGCCGCTAAGGCAGTATCTGGTACACAAAAGAATTTGGATTGGATGCGCAAAGAAAAGAAGATTCTGAAAAAAGATGTATCTGAAAAGGTTGAGAAGCACGATGCCGAGAAAGCATTTTCTCATAAAACACTACCAGACATAGTCGTTACCGAAACAAGTCTTGGTCCAAACCTCGAAAGAAATGCTAATAGTCGTGATGCAACCAAAATGCGTAATGATAATGAGAAGCTTCAGGCAGCGTTTCTTAAGAATGCAGCAGCAACACTTCCAGGAGTCCCCCTTGTCTGTACTTGGCCATTCTGGAGAGTAAAAGGCGAAGCTATTCACTTGGAGAAGATCTGGAAAGTACTCGATGAAGCAGGGTACGAAGCCGTTCTTCCTGACGGGATTGACGGTACCAGTCCAGAGCGTCCGACACTTCTGTACCAGAGGACAGGACAGTTCGTTGGTCGTGAAGTTGTCATGCTTAAGCCTAAACCTAGTGAAGAATTGGAATCTAAGTAAAACAGCTGTAGTATAGGAGCAACCTTTCACACCACGCTTATTGGGACGCTTGATTCATATACTTGTAAAAATGCTTATTGGCGCATTCTGCTTATGGCACATGGCTGCCATATTCAGCTATAGCATTTATCACGTAGAAGAAGTTCCAGTACTACAATGGATATCTGATCAACGAACGCATTTCCGTCCGTATATTCTCGCAACTTCCCAGTGGCAACGGTGGAATTTGTTTTCACCAGA
>JABJGX010000004.1 GCA_018662075.1 Candidatus Peregrinibacteria bacterium
AAGTTTAACCATGCATATGGTGAGACGTTTGTTATTCCAGAGCCGATCATAAAAGACACTGCAGCAGTCGTACCAGGGACTGATGGGCAGAAGATGAGTAAGAGTTACGGAAATACTATTCCGTTCCTTGGAGAGGATGCATCGATCAAAAAAGCCATCATGGGAATTGTTACTGACTCAAAAGATAAAGATGATGCAAAGGATCCAGACAGCTGTGTTATCTTTCAAATCCATAAACTCCTTCTTGATGCAGGTGCAGGGAAAGATCTTGAGGCAGAGTATAAGAACGGTTTGCCGTATGGAGATGCAAAAAAACGTCTACTCAGTGACTATATGGACTTTATTTTACCTTTTAAAACAAAAAAACAGAGTATTACCGTAGTTGAAGCGCAAAACGTACTATCTGAAGGTGCCGCGAAGGCCTCTGAAGTGGCAGCATCTACCATGGAATTGGTACGAAAAGCAGTGGGATTGAAGTAAATAGCAAAATTTGCTATAATAAAGAGAAACATACACACAAATTTTATGATTAAAAAAACAGAATCAAAGACCCCTATTTCACAAGTATTCGCTGCACTTCTCGTTGGAGTGATTGCAGTGCCAACTGCTATGACCGGACTGTTTCAGTCCATGGATATTGTGAGCCCCTCGACAGTCGTTCCGGGATTTAGCATCTACCGCACTGCTGTAAAAGATGCAGCACGTGTACGTCAGCTTCGCCGTGATTACTGGAGGGCTGTAGGGATATATAACGAGCTGGATCGTATTGGTGTGGAAGATGTCTATCCACCTGATATTAATGATCCGGAAAGTATTGCGTACTACTTAGATTCGAGTAATTTTCGGTTAAGAGGAGACAGCGATGAGTCACTATTTGGTGCTGCTCCAGAAAGAAGTATCTCTGATGCAATGGCTACCTATAATGCTCTATCAGAACGGTATCGAGACTTGCTTGATGGATATGTCTCAACACGTCGTTGTCCGGGTACACTTCGTCAGTATCATATGGCAGGATTTTATGAGCTATGTAATGACCTACTCGATGAAAATATTGCAGCGACTATGCCAACAGTACTCGAACGTAGTTCGTATCTTCGTGGATTTAATGCAGTTGGAAATTCCCAAGCTACTTCTTTACGTCAACGGTTACTGATGATGGAAGAGTCTCTACTCATAAAAGGTGCTTCTATTAGGCCTCAAGGGACTCCAGGACAGCGTCGTCCACGGATTACCTACTAATATTTATACCAACATGTAGTATGCAACGCCTTCCCAATGCAAATTATAGACTCGTTATGGCCTTGGTCGTAGGAGTTATTGCAGTTCCTATGACATCGACTGCATTATTTCTTAATCAAAAAGCTGTCGATGGATTGGATGATACCAGCGCAACGGATCTTCGTATTCGTGCAATGGAGGATCGTCGTCGTGTTCGTGCAGAAGGGAGGGCTTACTGGAGGGCAATGGAACAGTTCCAGCGCGCTGAAGATGCAGGTCTTGAAGCTAAAAAGCCAGATAGAAACAATCTTGATTCTATTGATGATGCACTAAACCAGAACACTGGAGAAGAAGAGGCTGTACACGAAGCAGCTCCTGCAGTGACATCTTTGGAAACACGCACTTTGAAGACACACGATAGAGCATTATTGCGCAGATATACTCGTGCTAGGTCTTGTCCAGAAGGACTCAAAGACTTTAGGGTTCCAGGTTTTTATGACCTGTGTAATGCGATTGTTGGTGCTGGTGTTTCACCACAGCCAATTCGTGGACTGCTTAATCACAATGCTTATATTTACGGTAAGCTTCGCGGATCTGCACCAAATGCAGTGAAAGGATTTAAGCTCCGTATGCAGATGTTGCAACAGGCAAACGATTCAACTCGTCGTAGAGACGGTGGCAATATTCCGGGTCGTCCAACAACATGCGCCGCGAATCCAGATTGTTTAGAGCCACGGTATAACAACTAGGGGGTAGGAGTAGGGTTAGGGGGTAGGGTATACTTTTTGTATGTCACAACATCTAGTTCTTGCATCAGCGAGCCCACAAAGAAAACAACTACTTGAAGGATTAGGACTTACGTTTGAAGTACATCCAAGCCATTTTGACGAGTCTCAATGTGACCTTCCAGACCCCGCTAAGCGTGCACAGTATTTGGCTTACCATAAAGCAGAAACAGTAAACAAAGAGTACCCAGATAGTTATGTTATTGGGTGTGATACGTTAGTTGTGTCATCGACAGGGGAGTTGCTTGAAAAGGCACCAGATGCAGAGGCTGCTCGGGCTATGATTGCAAAACTTTCGGGCAATACTGCAGAAGTGCATTCGGGCCTTAGTGTTGTGGACCCGGAGCAGAAACACCATGAAGGAGTCAGTTCGTCTGTCGTAACATTTAAAACGTTAACAGAAGAGGAGATGGATTGGTGGATAGGAACGGGGTTATGGAAAGACCGGTCAGGATCTTTTCAGATTGATGGACCAGGACAGTTAATGATTGAAAATATTTCTGGTGACTGGAGCTCCGTTGTCGGTCTTCCGGTGTATCTTTTAGGCGACTTACTGCGAAAAGCGGGGTATCACCTTATGCAGTAGCTACATCTTATTCTTTGTCCAATCCCAGAGGTCATCGAAGATCTCTGCCGTACTTGCAGCGCAGGTGTATCCACCTTTTGGGTTTCCAGGTTCCTGTGCTTCGTAGGCCATTTTCCCTCCTGCCTCTTCGACCAGAAGGAACCCAGCCGAGATGTCCCAGAGACGAATGCCATCAAAGAACACACCGTCTGTATGTCCCATTAAAATCTCACCAAGTTCTTCTGCAGCACAGCCATAGTTTTCAATAGACCTGCATGGCGGAAGGGTGACGTGCAGGGTGCCATCTATGTCTTTGGTTCTATGGATAAGGTTACAGTTGAGTATGGCATCTTGTAGCCTGCCAGTCTTTCGAAGCTTCACTGTGTCATCATTAAAGTAAGCGCCCGCGCCTTTTCCTCCAAAGAACCATTGGTTCAGTAGGGGCATGTGCATAGCTCCTGCTAGCAAGATTCCATCTTTCTGTACGCCGATAATCGTACCGAAGCTGTGCTTTCCATGAATGAAATTTGTCGTGCCATCAAGTGGGTCAATAATCCATTCGTATGGACTGCTCGGGTCACCAATGTTTTCCGCTCCTGCTTCTTCACCTATAAGCCTGTGGTCGGGGAAGTGCTCTTGAATTGCTTTTACAATCGCAATTTGTGTATTGCTATCAATTTCTGTGACAAGGTCTATCGCAGATGTTTTTTCTGTAACATCAAGCTTCTTAGAGCCATGATGCACAGCATCATATTCTTTTTCGAGAATAGAGGTCCCAACTGCAGTTGCAGATTTTGCTACATCGATAAGATGATCTATAGAAAGGTCGTTCATGATATGAGTTTATATGGTTGGAAGCCGATAGTCATAGAGCGACTCTCGGTATTTGTTGTAGTTGGGTAGAGCCCACTGCACCCATGACCAATACTGCGCACTGTGGTCTGCTCTCTTACGGTGTGCGAGTTCGTGGACGATGACGTAATGCATCACTTTTGGGTCTACAAATAGCAGGGCTGAGTTCAGCATAATAACACCTTGGTAGCTACAGCTACCCCATTGAGAGGAGGCAAACTGTAATTTTACCTTAGAGATATTTACCCCATATGTGTCGTTGTTAATCTTTCGTACAAGCTCTTCCATGCGGTGAAGCTCCTGCGCTGCCAAGGTCTTCCAGAGAAGTCTGTGGAGCCCTTTACGGCGCATATTTGGACCAATGGTTACGTTCCACCCACGGGTGGTGCGACGGATAGAAGTCTTTTGTCCTGGTCGAAGGGCAAAGCAGTGCTTTGTGCCATTGGCGAGTGTAATCGTTGCGCTCTCACCACTATCAAGAAGCTTTCCGAAGGGGTTAATGAGGATCTTTTCCTGTTCTTCCTCCACCTGCTTAATCATACGGTCGAGGAGGTCTTGTACGTGCTCTTTTTCCTCTTCTCGGGATAGTCCTTTTGCGAGCCTAATGACAATAGTTTCATCACGAAAAACTGCACGCGAGTGCTTATTGGTAGTGTGTTCAACCCGGTGTCTGATTGTTCTTTTTGTCATGGGGGCTGATGAGTATACATGCTCGTCAAGGGCAGGCCGGGGAATGGAGCACCACGAAAGAGTGCGGGATATACGAAAGCGGTGCAGTCTTTTTTCCGCTTCAACTAGCCATAAATTTTTGCAAAAACTACAGTTCATCGTGGGCTTGCTCAAGTTCTTTGTTCAACATGAATGCTTTTCTTGCCATTTCAGTGCAGAATTTGATCTCGGATTGGACTTGACGGAATTGGCTATCCAGCGCGCTATAATCTTCCAAGGAAAAGAGTGGGAATATTCGTGCTTCTTTCTGTTCCAGACAGGCAATAGCCTCCTCTATTTTTGGCACAACTTCTTCCTCTGGACCCCCTAAAATAAGGACTGAATGTAGGCGAACCACGAGGTGATTTAGCCAGGTTTTAGACCGATCTACCCGAAGCTTTGCTAAGGCCATGCGCTTAGAGAGGCGATAGTGGCTTTCGAGGTTTACTTTGGCTTCGAGGAGGTCTTCTTTATTGCTGTAGACTCCTACATCTATGGCAGATATGACGGTAGAGATAGCCTCCATGAGGTTATGTATGTGGAAGATGGCTGCAGTTTTGTATTGATCTGTTACCCCTGCAATACTTTCGACGTACTGTTGCTCCTTGCGAAGCATTTCGAGCTCCATGGTTAGAGTAGCCCGGAAGCATCGCATGGATTCAGGTAGTAGGCTATCCCTATTAGCCCGTCTGATGTCTGCACGACAAGCGAGGCGTTTCTCTTTCCTCTTTTCTCTACGCAGAAGATGTTGCTCTTTGTATGAAGCAGTGTTTTTTCGGTTATTCATATACCCTGCCCAGAATCCTTTTGTGTCACCCATCCTTTTCTCCCATACAGCCTTTTGTCTTTCGATCTCTAAAAGGGCCTCTTCAGACATTTGCACTTCTGGTGCTGGTTTTAGGGTTTCATCTATAACTGGTGGACCTTGTTCTCCTTGGTATCCAACTTTTGCTTCCACAAAACCAGGCATCAGCAGGGCTGTCACTAAGAGGGAAGCGATGGAATTCCGTGGAAGGCTGTTCACGGAGAGTTAGTCTACCAGACTATGAACTAACATGCTCAAGTACACGACCAGACAAGTTTTCGATGACGGTTTCTAGTTTGTCATTTACGATCAGGTGATCAAACAGTTCTTTGCGATCATCGAAGAACTGAAGGTCTGCTTCTGCATTTTTGAGACGGTCTTTGATCTGCTGTTCTGTATCGCGGCCACGATCCCTCAGTCTATGGAGGAGGGAAGAGAGCATTTGCCGCTTACTTTTTCCTGGTGGTAGAAGTCCAAAGCTTAAAATAGACCTTCGGCCAAAGTGAGAAGAGAGCCCTTGAAGAAGGTTCATTTCTGTAATGACCATAGGAATCTTTCCTTTTGCCCAAATGGCTTCAATGTCTGAGGTACGGTATCCGTACCAGCGCTTTTCTGTTGATGAGGGGATAGATGTAGAAGTAGCGAGAAGGTTATTTTTCTTGAGATCGGCAAATTCCTCTGAAGAGATATGCGTGTACTCATCTGCATCACCATCTTTTATTTCTCTCGTAGTAACAATCGGGACACGCTCAACATCTTTCCCAATAGTTGTAGAGAGCACGACAGAGATAGTAGTTTTTCCAACACCAGATGGACCAGTAAGGGCAACAAGGTACCCTGGAAACTCCTCTTTTACCGCTTTAAGTGCAGAGACTTCATAGGCAATGTCGTAGAGTCTGAGCCCTTCTGTATTTACTTTACTGAGTCTCATTTTTGGAAGAACAGTCTGTCCAATTTGAAGGTCTGAAGCATCTGTGCAGAGCAATTGCCCTGTAACAGTTGTGCCATCTGCAAGTTTAATAAGACCGATGTGACGAGGACCTGCAGGGAAACCTTCTGGTGGATGATGAATCGTTGTGAAAGACACGAGTACCCCGTCTTGCATCTTTTGCTTCAGAGATTTATCTGCCCTGTATGATGATGCTGGGGTGAAACTCATGAAACAGGAGTGTGTTTGAGGATATGAATACCGCAGGTAGCAGCTGCTCCACCAAAGTTCTGTGTGAGTCCGTAGGTTTTGCCAGAATTACTGAGCTGCTTACTGACATCGATGATCTGTTTGATCCCCGTGGCAGCAACTGGGTGGCCGCAAGCCTTTAATCCTCCACTTGCGTTAATGCTTAGTGCAGATTCTTTCTCATAGAGAGTGATACCCTTTCCAGGTTCTGCAAACCCCATATCTTCGAGTGAGATAATAGCCGCAATTGAGAAACAATCGTGAAGCTCTAGATGGTCTATATCCTCCCGCTCAAGACTTGCCTCAGTGAGGGCTGCTTCCATAGCGTCTTTGGTGGCTGCAAATGATGTAAGTGTTGCTCGGTCTGTAATAGATACCGTGTCGCTTGCAATCTGAGAAGCTGCGATACTAATAGGACTTTCAAGCTTTGTTGAGAGGATGACTGCGGCAGCACCGTCTGAGATAGGGGAGCAGTCGAGCATACAGAGTGGCTCTGCTACTTTTGGAGACTGAGAGATCTTCTCTGCGGGAATCTCGTTTCGGAATTGTGCGAAGGGATTGCTCACTGCATTTTTATGATGCACAGCACTAACGGTATTGAGGCGGTCTCTTGATAGGTCATATTCGTGCATGTATCTCGCTGCAATGAGGCCAAAGATTCCTGGGAATGTGAGACCAGATGGAGCATCTTTCTCTGCATCAGCGGCCCCCATGAGTGCACTGGCTATCTTTCCTGCTGGTGTATCTGTCATCTTCTCAACTCCGACTACGAGAACAGTCTCTGCCTTTCCGCTTTCTAGAAGTGCACATGCAGTATGCAGAGCAACTGCCCCTGATGCGCATGCTGCTTCAGCACGCAAAGATGGTGGATGATGAGGAAGAAGACTTGCAGCCATTGCACCGAGGTGTGCTTGGTTATTAGTGACTTCGCCCAGCATGTTGGAAACTACAACGGTATCAATGTCGAGTGCAGTACATCCAGCGTTTTCTATTGCTGATGTAATAGCTTCGTCCATCAGGTCACGTAGTCCTTGGTTCCACTTTTCACCAAAGGATGTTTGTCCGTAGCCAGTGATGAAGATCTGTTCTTTCATACTAGTGAGTAGCTACCATGGATTGATACTGGGCGTAGTTGATGTACGTTGATTCTTTTTCTTCTTTAAGAGCAATGCCGTCTTTCATCATTGTCATTAAGAATGCGTCGCTTCCAGCACCTGATCCATACGATACAACAAGAATAGTTTCGTCTTTTTTTGCATGCTGCAATACATGCGCAAGTCCGAGTGGACTGCAGGCACTGTAGGTGTTTCCGATGTTAGGGACGATGAACCCGTGTTTCATTTGATACGCGGTGCATCCAAACTCTTTTGCGATGCGACTCGGGAACTTTGCATTCGGCATGTGGAATACGACGTGGTCGATGTCAGACATTTCTTTTTTCGTCATTTGGAGGATTCCTTTCGTTGCTTCGCGCACATGGTGGAAGTAGGCAGGTTCACCGGTAAAGCGTCCTGCGTGGCTTGGGTATTTCTCACCGTTTGCCCTCCAGAAGTCTGGTGTGTCTGTCGTAAATGACAAAGTGCGTTCGATACGACAAAGTGCGTTTTTATCTGTTGATGGCCCCATGATGAATGCGGCAGCCCCCGCTGCAGCTGTGTATTCTAGAGCATCGCCTGGCTTACTCTGTGCGGTATCAGAACCGATAGCGAGTCCGTAGGTTATCTGCTTTGCGCGGATCATACTATCGACAATTTGAATGGCTGCTGTTCCTGCTTTGCATGCAAATTCTAGGTCTGCGCAGTGGCAAAATGGGTCACATTCGAGTGCGTTTGCGACCATTCCACTGGTTGGTTTTACGGCATATGGGTGGCTTTCGGACCCGACAAATACTGCAGAAATCTGTGAAGGCGTGATATCTGCTATCTCGATTGCCTGCTTTCCGGCCTCAAAAGCGAGGGTAAAGGTATCTTCTCCCACTCCTGGAACTGTCTTTTCTTTGACTCCAAGGCCAGATTTAATGGCTTCTGGATCCTGATGCCAGTTTTTGGCTATTTCCTCTACGGTGATCTTCAGGGACGGCACACACAAACCAAAGCCGATAATAGCGGAGCTAGACATCGCACGAGAGTTTAGCAGAAAATTGGCTTAGTAAAGCTATCTAGAAGGGTTTTTCTGGGTTCTAGCAAGCTTCCTTTGTGTCTTTTCAGATGTGCTTCGCTATGTTCTTGCCCCTTTTTCCTTGATGAAAAAGAGACGAAAAAATCAAGGCAGACTGAACTCATTCGAAGAAATAATACTAGCACTAGGCGTGCACTCCTCAACCCCTTCGCTACGCTACGGAGCATTCGTCGTTATAATACAAACACTAAGAGGGTTCTTCTCTCTCAAACACAAAGTCTGCCATGCCCACCCGCTTCGTTCCTTAGAAAGACATCTTGCAGACACTGTAGTATGGACGAAGATCACACCGCTGCACTTGTATTTAGTGACGAAGAGCTAAGCTGCCGCAGCAGACTTAGTCGAGGAGCGCACAACATTACATTCTTATTATTTCTTCGTTCATATCAGTGGCTAAGATTTTTGGTTACTTTTCATCGGAAAAGTGACAAAAGAATATTGATGCCTATCTAGCTAACTTCTTATGACTAATCGCAAGAGCATGTGCAGCCTGTGCTGCGAGTAGCGATACTTCTCCAGCAAGAATGGCTGCCCCAATGGACTCTGCGAGTTGCTGCGTTTTTCGAAGACTTGTTTTCGGTTGCATGAGTAATTCTAAACATTGGTTCTGTGCAGGCATGCCAGTTCCTCCTCCGCGTACACCAACAAGGAGTGCAGGGGAGCGGACAGAAATAAACAGACCGTCCTTCGTAAGTTCCACTGTTGTATCTGCGAGCGACCCTTCAACAACGTGTGCAGCGTCTTGTCCCGTTGCAAGATAAAGCGCAGCCACTATGTTTGCGGCGTGTAAATTATGTCCGATGGCACCTGCAATCTGGGATCCATCTTTTAGTTTTGCACTCGCCACATTCATCATGTCACGTGGTGTAGTTTTTAAGGTGTCTTGAATAACTTTTGTACTCAAGTTTATCTCTGCAGTCACATCGTACCCACGACCCATGTCGTGCGTTCGCTTGCTTGGTTTTTTGTCGCTATCAATGTTGCCTGCAATGGTCACAAGTTCGCATCCACAGTTATCATCAATCCAGTTTCCAATAGCCTGAGCGGCAATAGTAATCATGTTCATTCCCATCGCTTCATCTGTGTCTGCATTGATAGTGAGAAAGAGGTGACTGTCTGATGTATCGATGTGAGTATTAATGATTTTTAGGTGACTACTTGTCGCTTCTCCTGCTGCTTTCCATGCATCTTCTTTTTCAGTTATTGAATTAATTAATTGTTCAGGTTTATCATCTACTTTAAAAGCAATTGTCCGACTGATGCCATGGTAAATAGCACTCGTCACAACGCTTCCGCTCATTGCTTTACATCCTCTGTTTACACTTGCAACTAACGCACCTTCTGTCGTTGCTAGAGGAAGGTGAAGCTTGCCAGTTTCTCCAGTGCTGAACTGTATGCCAAGAGGGCCTGCGTATCCCACAGGAATTGGAACACTGCCAAACATCTGTTCGCAGTTTTTCTCTTCTGCATCTCCCATTCTATTTGGTTCTGTGCCAAGGCACGAGAGGTTTACTTCAAGTGTATCTTGAATGGTCATGCGGCGAACGGCTGCACGCTCATGCGGAGACAATGATTCTGGAAGGTTTCGTAAGTTCATTATATCAAGTGTGCACCAGAACCAGTACTCGCTTCAAATATTTGGCAGCCTTCTTGTTCATTAGCGTATGAAAGGATCCGTTCTTTTGCCTCCTCTTCGCAGAAGAGGTGCACCGTAGGGCCTGCATCCATGGTATAGAGAACAGGAAGGTGCTCTGATGTTCGAATCTCTTGTATTTCTGTGATGATCCTATGCGTCTCATCCGATAGATAGTTGAGCTCGGGAGTTTGAGTCTGCATACACAGATGCATATTCATAGCATCTTGCTCTGCAACAGTTTGAAGATGCTCGAAGTCTTTATGGGCAATTGCATCGATACATTCTTTCTGCCTGCGTTTTGCAATATCTGATAGCCGTTGCTTATAATGAGGACTTGTTTCTGCATTGGCATGACCCTCTGTAGAGCCTACTTTTTTCTCTTCGGTGCTTGGGACAATGATAATGTCATGGAGTTTCCAGTGGTTTTCATCTGCAATCTGCCATCCCTTCGATCCATCAATAAACATGTTCTCCTCATTTCGGATAGCACCGTATCCTCCGAATATACTTCGAGACGCACTGCCCGATCCAAGACGCGCCATCACGCTGATCTGTTCGTCTGTTAGTGGAATCTCTACGAGTCCTGCAATTGCTTTTGCAAGACCAGAGAACACAGCAGCAGATGATGCGAGTCCAATACTTGGTGGAATGTGTGATTGAATATCGATCGACAAGTTTGTGACGTCACAGTTATCTATGGTTGTGAGGTATGCCTGAATAAGCTCAAGAGTCTTTTGAAAACGTACAACAGACTCTGCAGTCATAACTTTATTGCTAGACGTTACGTGTAGCGTATCTGCATAGTCCACGGTGACATCTACATATGGACCGTCGAGTGTCATGGATGTCGACTCACCTGCGCACAATCGAAACTCTTCATGACGGTTACCCCAATATTTTATGAGCGCGATGTTTGGCGTACTACGTGCGGTGATCATGGGAGCACAATAGTTGGGAACTCGTCTGGGATTTTTGAAGCATCAATATTGATAGCTAAAACCATTCCACTCCCACCCGTACGACCACCAGCACCGACTACTTTGGCAGAGCCTCCTTCTTGTTCAATTTTTGTGATCAACTCTTTTCCCTTATCAGAAACAATTCCAAGAGATTGCTGTGCAGTATTATGCTCACGAATAACTGCTGCAAGATCACCTGACTGTTGTAATTTTTTACTACACTCACCGATGATTTTCAGTGGATCTTCGAGTTCTTGTTTTCGAGAGCGAATCCACTTTATGAGTTCTGGCGTTTGCTGATCTGGCTTACCAGTATCAATAAGCAATGCTCCGTCGAGAATATCGCTCGGTAGGTCGACAAATTCTGGCACTTTGTCTTTGATAAATTTGATAGGTTCCCCATTCCAAATGGCTGCGAAGTCTATTCCACTGTGACCGGGGTTAAGGGTATCTTCCACCATGACTGCTTGCTCCTCACAATCTTGCCCAAAGAGGCACCTGGCTATCGCAATAACGAAAGCAGTAGAGCTTCCCATTCCCTTGTTTAGCGGGATAGTATTTTCAATGGTGATCGTTCCAGGGGAGACAGACCCTATAGATACACAGAGGTTAATGATGTCTTCGACATACTTCACCCATTCTTCTTCTGCGTCCCAATTCAGCACGATATCGCCTATCATTGGGTCTTGCTTGAAATGAGCAGTAACGCAGAATGGGGTTGGAATCGCAATTCCTGGATACCCGAATAAGACAGCGTACTCACCTGTAAGGATGATCTTCCCCGGCGCAGAGGTGGTTCTATTATTTTCCAAACCTGCGTGTGCGGGAAGAAAATTGGTCAACAGAGCTTTGTAAGTCTGTTGTCGTGAAGTCTGGGAAACGCTTGTCGATGAAATCCCACTCGGCATATGTGGACTGCCAGAGGAAGAAGTTGGATGTTCGGTGTTCGCCTGAAGTACGGATAATAAGGTCTATGTCTTGGATTTCAGGGTGATCTAAGTGTGGTTCAAAATCATCGGAATCTGCTTTTTCTATAGCTCGCTTTATCTCGTCCTTTCCTCCGTAATCAACGGCTAGGTGTAGCGTAAAACCGTCACAATGGTTTGTTTCTTCTGCGACCTCTGCAATCAAATTTTTCAGGCTCTCTGGAATGCGGTCTGTTCTTCCTGAATGAATGAATCGTGTGTTGTTCTCCAGGAATGCTGACCTCTCTTTTTGCAAATAGTCTTCGAGCATTTGCATCAGTTTGCCAATTTCTTCGGGGTCTCTTTTCCAGTTCTCTGTAGAAAAGCACCAGACAGTAAGTACACCAATGCGTTCATCCTCTTGGCACCACTCTGTCAGTGTTTGAAAGTTGTCGACTGCTTTTTGGTGTCCATCCCATGGCAGGAGCGATAGAGCCTTTGCCCATCGTCTATTTCCATCGGGGATGATTGCTATGTGGAGTAGGGGGTTGGAGATAGGGGTTAGGGGGTAGGGTTAGAATAGAGGATACGTATAATGTCGTGAAACCATGGACTGTATTTGCCTGGGTTTATCGCAAGATCTTTTTGGACGTCTGATACCTCAACCCACTTCATATCTGCAATTTCTAATGGGTCTGGGTCGAGAGGTGTGGATTCTTCTATCTCACCAACAAGTATAGTGTCGTACTCGTGCTCTGTTCCTTTGCCATGTGGGTCCTCGGCTTTGTATACAAAAGAACTAATGACTGTGAGGGGACACGTGAAACCACATTCTTCCTGAAGGCGTATTTGAGCCTCTTTTTCGATGCTTTGCTCTTCTTTTGGGTGGCTGCAGCACGTATTGGACCAGAATCCTGGCCAGAGCATCTTCTCCTCTGCCCTCTGCTGGATGAGCATTCGTGTGTTGTCAGGGTTGAATATTACCGCTGAAAAGGCCTTATGGAGGCTTCCACCATTGGTATGGGCCTCAATAATCTCGGATGTTCCGAGGGTTTCACCCTGCTCGTTGGTTAAAATGACGGTTTTCATGCCTGTATTGTACGTGGATTTTGGGTTCTAAAATAGGCTTATTTACTGTATAATGGTCTTAATGCTAGATATACAACAAATTCTTGAATTTCAAATAGGCGGTAACACAGTTGCCGATCTTGGTATTGCTGTCGGTGTATTCTTGGCGATTTTCATCGCCATGAAGATCACACGAAAGCATGTTGTAGAACGTATGCTTAAGTATTCAAAGAATACTCACTCTAAGGTGGATGATGTTGTTTCGGCATTCCTTGGTGGCATTCGAACACCTGTTTACCTCCTTGTCGCGGTGTTTGTTGCTTTGCAAGGTATTAAAGTACCAGAGTCACTGACATTGATTGTTCATATTATTGTCCTGGTGGTGATTGTTTCTCAGGTAATTAAGCTTATGGAAGAGGTATTCTCTATGATGCTTGGAGCACAGTTTAAGAGATCGAATCCAGAATCAGAACTTCCAGGAATCTTCCGTATTGGTATTCGTTTAGTCCTATGGTCTGTTGGAATCCTCCTGATTTTGAGTAATGCTGGTGTCGATATTACGTCACTTGTAGCAGGACTTGGAATTGGTGGCTTGGCTATCTCCCTTGCTTTGCAGGGCATCCTATCCGACCTCTTCGCATCATTCTCTATCGCTGTTGATAAGCCATTTGAGATAGGGGATTTTATCATTGTTGGTGAACACAAAGGAACAGTGAAACATATTGGAATGAAGACAACACGCATAACAGCCCTAGAGGGGGAGGAGATAGTGATCTCTAACGCAGAGCTTACAGCTGCCCGTGTACAGAACTACAAGAAGATGCAGAAGCGTCGCATAGTCTTTAACTTCGGTTGTTCATACGATGCGAAAGCAGGCCAAATGAAGCAAATTTCAGAGGATGTGAAGAAGATAATTGATAGCCATGACAATGCTGAAGTAGACCGCGTTCATTTTAAGGCTTTCGGAGATAGTGACCTACAATTTGAAGCAGTATATTTCATGCTGACAAGTGAGTACGTTGCGTATATGGATACTCAGCAAGATATCAATATTGATCTTATGAAGTACTTCGAGGCTAATGGCCTAGAAATGGCTTATCCTACACAAACTCTCTACGTTAAGAAAGACTAGTGAAATACATACTGACATTGGTTATCGGATTGCTTGTGCTCTTCATTCCGGGTGCTATTACGAAGGCAGAAATTTTGGACTCCATGCAAGCCCAATGCGTGAAGGGTATTTATTTAAATATTAATAATACAAAGAACGAAGACTTTGCAATATCTGTTATTCAAAAGACAAAAGAGCGTGGCCTTTCAACCATTGTTTTTGATGTGAAAGAAAAATATGTGTACTTTAATAGCGAGCACGGGGACATTGCGAAAGATGCAGGTTTGGTTCTTTCTTTATACGATCTTAAGGCCCTTATTGTTGAAGCAAAAAAAGAAGGAATCTATACTATTGCTCGGTATGTCGCAGTAAAAGACAAAGCACTTGGCGATGCTCTTCCAGAAACTCGTATTAAGCATCCTATCACTGGTGCCCGCCTTGATTCCGAGTGGGTAGAACCGTCAAACGTTACAGTTCTCGAATATAACAGGCAGCTTATCACCGAAGTTGCCAAGGCAGGAGTTGATGAGATTAATCTTGATTACATTCGCTATCCAACTGATAACATTGCAGCTCTCTCGAATATGACAACAGCAGAGAAGGTAGTGCACCTAGAAGCATTTGTACGAATGGCACGTCGTGCTATCGATACTGTCGGATACGACACGAAGCTTGGTATTAGTACCTATGCAATTCTTGGATGGTATTATGATTCAAGCCTGATTAATACTGCGCAAGATGTGAAGAGGTTTGCCCCATTTGTTGATGTTATTTCTCCAATGGCATACCCAGGAGCATTCGCAGAGGGTGCGTACTTCAATCCAGTAATCCACAAACGCAGTCGTATGTATTATCTTGTGAAGACAACACTCGATGGGTATAAAGAAGTACTTGGGGAAGAGCATGCATGGAAACTCAGGCCGTGGATTCAGGGGTACTATACAACGGCAAATGATATGGTAGAGCAGATGGATGCAGTGTATGCAGCAGGCTTATGTGGGTTTACCGTTTGGAGCCAAGGAAACTACTATGGCTCACTTTATAGTGGGCTTAAAAGGTGGGATACTCCAGCTCCTGAACATTGCCTTCCGCAGAGAGTAGCTGAATTGAGTAATGGTTGAGGTTTATGCATTAGCAATGCGGGCTCTTGTCTTCTAGGATAGACCTATGAATAGGTCACTATTATTTTTATTGGCGCTAACACTTGTTGGCTGCTCTACTATTGAACTCATTGAAGAGCCAGAAGTAGAAGTGAAAGAGCAAGAAGAGGTAGTGCAGGAAATTGAGTTGAAAGTAGAAGAAGATTTTGAAGAGGAGATATTACAGGTACAACCACTTGATAATAGAGAGCAGATGTCGCTTGCTCCATCCACGCTCAGTCAGTTTTATGATGGGCAGGTGAAACACAATATTCCAATTGATGAAGTGCTTAGTGGAGGACCACGCAAAGATGGTATTCCATCGATAGATCATCCGAAGTTCTTACTCTCTCCTGAGGTGGATTATTTAGAAGATGAAGATCTTGGCATCCTTCTTACCGTAAACGGAAACACACGCTTCTATCCGTATAAGATCATGAGCCATCATGAGATCGTCAATGACTCTGTAGGAGGAGAGGAGATAGTGGTGACCTACTGCCCGCTGTGTGCGAGTGGTGTGGCATTTAGTCGTTTGATCTCTGTAGGAGTTTCTGAATTTGGCGTGTCTGGATTGCTGTATCAGAGTAATTTATTGATGTATGACAGGTCGACCCAGACACTCTGGGACCAGCTGACTGGTGAAGCAGTTGTAGGGCAGTTAACAGGAGAAGAACTGTTTCGCATCCCCAGTGACATCGTCAGTTATGGCTCTGTACGGAAGAGAGAGTTCGATGTGTATGTTCTGAGCACTGATACTGGGTACATCAGAGATTATAATAACGCTCCATACGAAGGCTATGACACTAATGAACGTACATATTTTCCTACTAATGCAGACGGAGACCAGAGACTTCATCCAAAGACATTGATTTACGGAATTGCCATAGATGGTAAAGCAATAGCCTTTACGAAGGACTTTATTGTGAGCAAAGGTACTTTTCAGGGGTATTTGGGGCATGGGCTGACAAAGATCCCTTTGTATCTCCTCTATAATCCAGACACAGAGCAATTAGAAGTCACACGGTTCTTTAAAGACACGCCAGGTAAGAAGGAGCCACTTGTTCCGGTTCCTGCCTTCTGGTTCTCGTGGCTTGCAGAGTATCCAGAGACGGAGCTTGTGGAGTAGCTGATTTTGTCACTATATTTGCTGTACAATTGGATATTTATGCCTACAATGCCCGTGTAAGACTAGTTTTGAAGGAGGTAGAGATGCTTCTAGACAGATTCCGATTACATTTCTACTTATTTTCATCCAACTATTATGGATACAGGTTCTATTAAGAAGCTTCTAAATGGCTTCGGTTTTATCTCTCGCGAAGGTGGAGAAGATCTTTTCTTCCACTCAGCAGACCTTTCTGAGGTTGCATTTGACGACCTCAACGAGGGCGACAATGTACAGTTCGAAGTCGGTAGCGGTCCAAAAGGCCCTAAGGCTGACAACGTTTCAAGAGTTTAATTCTTTGAAATTTATAAAAATACACGGGCGAAAGCTCGTGTTTTTTTATATCTTCCCTACACTAGCTGCCAATTCCTCCCTTTCTCTCTATGGACCACGGTGATGTCATATTACGGTTTCAAGATGTGTCGTTTCAGTACGAGCATAAAAAGCCCATAATGGAGGAGGCGAGCTTCGTCGTACGAAAAAAGGCAAAGCTGACTATTGTTGGTCAGAACGGTGCTGGGAAAAGTACAATCTTTAAAATGATCATGAAAGAGCTAAAGCCAACAAGTGGTGAGGTGCACATTAAGAAGGGGACAACTATTGGTATTGCAAAGCAGGTTGTGAACCCAGAAGACCTTACAAAGACTGTTCAAGAGTTCTTTGAGGGTGCGTTCAGTGAAAAGAAATACGATATCGAAAGAGACATCGCGCGTGTGCTTGATGTCGTGAACCTTCATGCTGATCGTGACAAAGTGATTTCGGCATTCTCTGGTGGGCAGAAGGCTCGTTTACTTTTGGCATATGCCATTATCCAAGAGCCAGATATTTTGCTGCTCGATGAGCCAACAAATAACTTGGACGCAGAAGGAATTTTTCACCTTACGCAATTTTTGATTGATTACGAAAAGACATGTGTCGTGATTTCGCATGATGCAGGGTTCCTCAGTAGTTTTACGCATGGCGTGCTTCACCTTGATAGTAACACCTACACTGTTGCGCAGTATGTAGGGGACTACTTTGATGTTGTAGAGCAGATAAAAGCACAGGTAGAGCGTGACCAGCGACAGAATGCTCGTATGAAAAGAGACATCGCAGACCAGAAAGATAAGATAAACTTCTTCGCACACAAAGGAGGAAAGATGCGAAAGCTTGCGTCGAAGATGCGAGACAACGTTGAAGAGGCGGAGTCGAACAAAGTCGATGTTCTCCAAGAGGACAAAACCATCAACCCATTTACGATTGGCATTACACCGTGTAGCAAGCCACTCGTGGAGATCACATCTCTTACGGTGATGAAGAATCACAAACCAACGACACAGAAGGTTCAGGTAACTGTACGCAAGAACCACAGGTTACTTATTACCGGTCCGAACGGGATTGGAAAGAGTACATTGCTCGAAGCGATGGCAGGCAAGACAGAGCAAGGAGCTATTATTCCACCAGAAGTAAAAGTGGGATACTACCGTCAGGATTTCTCGGGTCTGGATATGGAAAAAACTGTCTACGACACCTTGGCAGACGTAATGGAAGTAGTGGATAACCAGAGAGTCTACTCAACAGCTGCCCACTTCTTGTTACAAGGAGATAAAGTAAAAAACGTTGTAGGAAATCTGTCTGAAGGACAAAAAGGCTTACTGTGCTTTGCACGTTTTGTCTTGCTTCAGCCAACTCTTCTTATCCTCGACGAGCCAACAAACCACATTAACTTCCGTCATCTTCCAGTTATTGCAGCAGCGCTGAATAAGTACGAAGGAGGAATGATTCTCGTCAGCCATGATGACGAATTTGTCTCACAAATAACCACAAACGAAGAGCTTAATTTGGGTGTGCTGTAGGGTGTAGATGGAGCGGGTAACCACCGCACGTTCGCTTTGCTCTCTGCGGGGTTTCCGCCCAAGCCAAAAAGCCGGTGTCCTTCGGACTTGCCTTTTTGAGCTTGGAGCGGGTAACGGGAATCGAACCCGTATGTTCGGCTTGGAAGGCCGACGTACTAGCCATTGTACTATACCCGCTTGGCTGAGCTAACAGATAATACGCAGGTACGAGGCTATTGTGAAGCCTCAGAAGCTAGTTTTTCT
>JABJGX010000053.1 GCA_018662075.1 Candidatus Peregrinibacteria bacterium
AACAAACCAAGGAGAAAGAATAAACATCCACCCGAGTGCTGCAACAACAGTATCTTCGGGGCTTCCTCCAGCTTCGAGGATCATCTCATGTATTTTCTTATCGTAGTCTTCTCTGCTTTCTCCTTCTTCTCTATCTACTCTGTAAATAGGAAATCCTGCATCGCGAACAACACTGACACATCCTCTATCATCACTGTCTGTGACGAGGCCAAGGCATTCCATCGTAACGTCTCCGTCGTTGACGCGTTCAAGTACTACTTTTGCAGTAGAGCCACGAGAGGAGGAAAGAATAATAAACTTCATAAATATACTCTAAATATATCACACTCCCTTACCCCTTAATACCTATCCCTTAATACTTATATGACTCCATGATATATGTCTTTCTCTCTTTCAATACCTGGAACCCAGCCAGAAAAGCCTGTGAACGATACGTTGTGACCACGAATAATGGCTGCAGGAGTGGATTGGTCACTATTGCCCATAAGGAAGTTAGCCGCTGTGGCTAGCTGGTCTGCAATAGCTTCCTCGGTAATGCTTAAGTCTTGGCCAAAGAGGTCGGGCTTTCCGACCATGCTACTTAGCGGGTCTATTCCTTGAACCGTTAGTGCAAAGGCCATAACTCCGGTGCGCCGAGGACAAAGTCCAGAGTCAGTCATAATAATTGCCGTACGTGGAATATCGAAATCTTTGTGTAGTTCTTTCACAGAGGCAACGCAGTCTTTTGGCCATCCAATAACGTGACCTTCAGAAACATTACTTCTGTCGAGTCCTGCATTTGGTACCAGGATGGTTCCTTCTTTCATTCCATTGGGCTTAAGCTCTGTAAGGACAACACCATTCACAGACTGAACAATAGTACCGTTCATACGACTAGTTTCGTTTATAACTGCTTGGTAGTACGCAGGTTCTTTATCGTATTTCTTGCCAAGTGCCTTGGCTTCTTTACTGGCTTCAATGTCTGCAAGTGCAATGGCAGTACCTTCAACTGTTGCAATCGCTTTTGATGACACGACAACAATATCCCCTTCAGCAATGTCACCTCGTTCGCGCAGGATGTCTGCGAGGTTATCGCCTTCTTGAAGAAGCGGAGTTATGATTGGGAGAATTTCCATTAATACAATTTCACAGAACTATCTGTCACAAGGATAATATTTCGCTCTACGGTTTCTGCTTCAATTTCGATGTTTACAACATTTACTTTCAGCTGAACTCCGGAAGGATTATGAAGCAAGATGGATTCTGGACCATTGAAAGCATAGAACGATGCACCAGAGTGTGGCGGCAAGTACCAACGAGAGAAACCAAAGGTTGGTTCGTCAGAGGTAATGTCTGCAACAGTCGCATTGCGGACCTCCCGAAGCCTCCAGTCATCTGGAACGCTTATCTTTACCACTTCATCTCCATCAGAAAAAATATCTATCATTGCACTGTTACTAAGCCTCCCCACTTCGACATACAAAGAAAGAGGGGACAGATGTTCTACTCCTATGTCTGCAGTGTCACGCAAAAGCACACCACCAAGTTTCGAGAATTCAAGTGACGTAAGAGAAAATACCATCAAGAGCGCAAGTCCCATGAAGGCTGCTTTGCTATGCTTACCAGTGGACATTGGAAGAGAAAGTAGTGACACGAAAACATAGTACATAAAAATATCCAAACACAGGAGTTTTTTCTGTTGCGAGTGAGTCGTTCTGGTATACTTGCTTATATGGATATCGACCCACATACATTGCAGCAAATACTTGATCGTATTAAACAACAGATGCGATGCCCGCAATGTGGAAAGCATGTACCAGTAGATTTTTCTTCTGTCCGTGTTATGAGTGACAACGCACTTCTTCTTCAGTTGAAGTGTGACTCGTGTAATGCATTTATTGTGTTACATGCATCACTCCAAGGTGTAGACCAAATAAGTGACGAAGTCTTTAACGACGAAGAAGGAACAACAAACGCATCATCAACATTACAAATGAGCGAAGACGAAATGAAAATGCTAAACGCTGCCCTCGAAGAATCTGATGGATCATTCGGAAAGCTATTTGAAAAATACGACGAAGATACTCCTTCCAAAGAAACAGATGAAGATTAATCTTCTCCTCATGCTCGGGATCACACCTGTGCTTGTCGCATGCTCATCTGCCGAAGACCGACGAAATGCAGCTCTCGATATGTTTAATAATGCAGGGGAGACAGCATCGGGTACCGTAAAAGAAGTTCAGGGATCAGTAGATTCGTTATTAAATATGGGAAAGTCAGTCACAGATGGTGTTACAGATATGGTTGAAGATGCACAAAAACGCATTAACCAGGTACAAAGTGGGGTAAACATGTTGCTCCAAGGAAAGGAACTTATTGAGTCTGGTGTAACAGGAGAGCAATAGCTTCACTAAGCCAAAAACACGCTGTGGATTGAAATAATGGCCTATTTCTGCTATAATAATGAGAAATATAAATTTCTAACACACTCTATGGATACACAAACATTTATCACAGCAGTCGGAGAGCTAAAAGGGCTTACACCAGAAATGGTAGAGCACCTTACAGGGCTTGCAGACACTCTTACAGATGAGCAGCGCGAAAATGCTATTACTGAACTTCGTGATGCTGATGAAATGATTCAAAAAGGTAAAGAGGAAATAGAAAAAGTGAATGAGAAAGGCGAAGAAAAATTAAAGCAGATAGAAAAAGAAGAACTTCCGAAACTGCGTAAAGATGCAGAGGATGCAGAGCATTCATCTGATCTTGGGGATGCAGAATCTAAGCTAAACCTTTCGTAACCAACACTTCTATGAACAGACGCACACCACACAACGGCGAAAAGAGAATACTCTTTTTTGCAATGGGTAATACCCCAAACAACAATCCTCATGCGCAGGAAAACTTTTCTGAGAATGTTGAAGATATGTACAGCATGGAAACAGGTGAAGGAGGAACAATGGACTTGTACGATAAGCATTACCAAGGAAAGGTAGACGCTCTTAGTACAGAGATTGAGTCTCATATTGCAAATATTGATACATGTAATTTTGATAAATCAGAACCGCTAACTGCTAAGAAAGAATACTGGAGTGGATATTACACAGAGCTTGGAGATTGGATGCAGGGGTTTCGAAATGAAAAACTAATGGCTCGTGAGCAGTTTGATAGAGGTATGGATTACGCAGAAAAAGTAATTGCAAACCTCGATGACATTGCAGACAAAGCAGAGAGTCTTGCAACTACCGGACCAACTGAAAAAAGAAAGACATACAGCGAGAAAATGGCTGAGCACTTTGAAAAAGATGCTCTTGATAAAAAGGAAGTTGCTGGACAGGTATCAAGCGAGGATAACATGTACATTCTTGATGTACCCCAAAACTGGCTTGTACATTCAGATGCAGTATTAGAAGCACGACCAAATGAAACTGGTAATGCTGCAAATGAGCGCGCTGTTGCTGCAGGTCGAAACCGTGTTTATCTTAGAAATGACATCACTGAATTCCAAGTAAATACATCTGAAGGACTAAGAGTCGTTGATGTAGATAATACAGATGTGTTACATCCTGTATTCCGTCTACGTGACCTAGAGCGAAAAGAGGTATTGGAAAATGGTTCTGAGTCCGTAAAGACAGCAGTCGATGCAGTTATTACTGTAGAGACAGCAGAAGGTGAGCCAAAGCCTACGATTCACATCGAAATTGATGAGGAGAATAATGAGGCTCATGAAAATACAGAAGAGCTAGCAGAAAAAGATCCTGTTGCTGATAACAACATTACAGAAGCTTCAATCGAAGCTATTCCATCAGACGACTTAACAGTAACAGTAGACGAGAATGGAAATACTGTAAAAATGGATCTTGAAAATGCAGACGTTAACTTGCCTATTCAAGCATCAGCTATTATAGACAATGCTCTTACAAAGAGTTTGGACATTGGAAAAGAGGAAACAACTATTACTCTTGACAGTGGTGCTGATGAAATCATCATTGAAACAATAGATGACCGAGATCAGGTACTACTCGACCAGACTGTAGACTCTCTTATAAAAGCAGATGTTGCAAAGGTGGAGCAGAAGGATGGAAAGATCATCATTAAAGATGCAAAAGAAAAAGCAGATGACGTTGTAAAGCATGTGCGTAAGATGGCTAAAACTGACAGGTCAGTAGCAAAGGAATTCTTTCCTGGTGTAGAGCTTCCAGATGAACAGAAGATTGTCACAGAGGCAGAGGCGAAGGCTATTGATGAACAGATAAATATCGATAACAAATATCTCGCATATGACGGATTGCAAAGACTACTTATTGGTTCTGCACCGTATAATCGAAATCATGATGATGTAAAGGAGCCATCAGACATTGGAGTAAAGCTTGTAAAGAGACTCTATTCTGATAAAACAGGAGACGTATATCTTTCTGGTTGGAATCTAACAGAAAATGAAGATTGGGGTGTTGATAACAAGATGACATCAGGAATTGTAGAGCTTATTAAGAAGGACCCTGAAGCTGCATTAATAAAAATCAGAAATATTGAATATAGTAATTCTTATGCGCCATCAACAAAGAAATTCTTGGATAAGGCTCATCAGGAGTACAGCAAATATAGTATGGAAAAAGCACTCACATACGAGGAGCTTAAAGACTCTAAGCATGTGAAATCTGTAATGGGGCATGTTAAACAGATTGGAGATAGTGTACGAGCAGGTTCCGGTGGTGACTTTGTAGAAAAGCAAATAGCTATAGGAAATACTATTCTTGAAAATTTCAGCTCACTTGCTTCAAGGGCAGGACTTGGTCTTGCGCTAGAAGAGTCTATGCTTCCAGCAATGTCTAAGGACGGAAAGACTTTGTACAGGTTCAGTTACGATAGTAAGACAAACGTTATGTCTTATACAAAGTATGATGTTGATGCAGGTGGCGTTCTTCATAAAGAGGGATACCATAAGGAGCAAGAAGGTGTTAAGGCAAAAGAAGCACAGGATAATAAGCCAATAGATCCTGAGTTTGCACCAGATGACAATTCGTCAGCTCTTACAAAAGCCTTCCGTACAGCAATGGAGAACATTGATAGCGACAGCCAGGCATACGATGAAAGTATGATTAACGCTCTGAGCGTTACAATGAATGCTGATGGAAAGTATGATCTTGCATGGAATATCCAAGTTGGTGATGCGCCACGTTATCCAGCGATTCAGGGGATTATGGAACATGGTGGAGTCTATGAAAATGGAGCATTCGTCTATAAGAATGCTGTTGAATCAGAACTTCAATATTTCATCGACAATATTAAATAAAGCATAAACATTGAGACCACTTCGTACCCGGAGTGGTTTTTTTGTATAGTTTTTTCTTGCGTATACACCTGTTCTCCTTATAATACTGCTCGAAATCACGGACGCACCTCTCCCAGGATAGACGACTGGGCCGGAGGAAGCGGCTGTTTTCTGTGTATTACCCTTCCTATCAATATTATGCCGCCACCAGAAGATAATAAAAAATCATCAGCAACAGACAGCTTTGATGCTGTGTCACTTTCTATTGCTAGTCCAGAGGACATCCTCACATGGTCTCGCGGAGAGGTTACAAAACCTGAAACTGTTAACTACCGCACACAACGTGCAGAGCCAGACGGTCTTTTCTGCGAACGTATCTTTGGACCTACAAAGAACTTCCAGTGTTTCTGTGGTAAGTACAAAGGAGTGAGGTACGCAGGAGTAATTTGCGAAAAGTGTGGTGTAGAAGTAACACGCAGTATTGTACGTCGAGAACGAATGGGTCACATTAACCTTGCGGTTCCAGTCACTCACATCTGGTTCCTTCGAAGTTCGCCTTCTCGTATCGGTCTTCTGTTGGATCTTCCAATTAAGACTCTAGAGCAGATCGTATACTTTGCAGCGTACATTGTTATTACAGTAAACGATGAAATGAAGCAGCAAGCAGATGAAGAGCTCACTGCATCTATGGACCAAAGAAAGAAGCAAATGAAGAGCGAATACGATACAGCAAAGAAGCAGCTTCAGGAAAGTTCTGCTACAAGAGACCAGATGGATGCTCTCGATGCTGAATACGCAGATAAAATGGACGGAATCAAAGTGAATCACAAAGAGGCACTCGATGACCTTAAGAAGCTTCACGTTGGTGGAGTTCTTTCAGAGCTTAAGTTCCGTGAGATGAACATGAAGTTCGGACACGTGTTCCGCGCTGGTACTGGTGCTGAGTCTTTGAAGGAGATCATCGCAAACATGGATCTTCCACAAATGGTTGTACAGCTACAAGAGATGCGAAAGACAAGTAGCGGACAGAAGCTTAAAAAGATTATGAAGCGTATCAAGTTGGTATCATCACTCGATAAGGCTGGAATAAAGCCAGAATGGATGGTACTTAACCGTCTTCAGATCATTCCACCGGATCTTCGTCCGATGGTTCAGCTAGATGGAGGACGTTTCGCTGCATCTGACTTGAACGACTTGTACCGAAGAGTAATCAACCGTAACAACCGTCTAAAGAAGCTGATGAGTATCGGAGCGCCAGAAGTTATCTGTCGTAATGAAAAACGTATGCTTCAGGAAGCTGTCGATACATTGCTCAATAACTCGGCCCGTGCCGGAAAGACACTCTTTACTGCAGGAGACAGGCGTAAGCTTCGTTCTCTTTCAGATATGCTTAAGGGTAAGCAGGGTCGATTTAGGCAGAACCTACTTGGTAAGCGTGTGGACTACTCTGGACGATCAGTTATCGTTGTTGGACCGCACTTGAAGCTATCACAGTGTGGAATTCCAAAGGGAATGGCAATGAAACTCTTCAAGCCATTCGTTATTGGTCGTGTTATCCGCGATGAGCTTGCACATAACGTAAAGGGTGCAGAACGTCTCGTTCAGGAAGGAGGAAAAGAAGTATGGGATATCCTAGAAGATGTTATTCGTGACCGTCGTGTGCTCCTTAACCGTGCACCGACACTTCACAGACTTGGAATCCAGGCTTTCCAGCCACAACTTATCGAAGGGCTTGCGATCCAGCTTCACCCACTAGTGTGTGCAGCGTTCAATGCCGACTTCGATGGAGACCAAATGGCTGTTCACGTGCCACTTTCAGACAAAGCACAGAAAGAAGCAAAAGAATTGATGGCAGCGAACACGAACCTCATCAAGCCTTCTGCTGGTGAGCCGGTGATCAACCCATCACAAGATATGGTGCTTGGTATGTATTTCCTTACACGTGCTCATAGAAAGAAGAAGGGAGAAGGAATGATATTTGCGGATGCAGATGATGCAATACTCGCTCATGAACATGGCATTATCGACCTTCAGGCATACATCAACGTTCGAATGAAGAACGAAGAGGGCGAGAATGAAATGGTAGAAACGTCTGTTGGACGATTGATCTTTAACTCTATTATCCCAGAAGAGCTCCCATTCTTTAACATGACGATGCAAAAGAAGAGCCTTCAAACTCTTGTTGCGGATTCTATTCGTCTCGCAGGAGATGCCAAAACTGTCATACTTGCAGATGACCTAAAGGACATGGGATTCAAGTACGCTACAAAGTCTGGTGTATCCATTGCGCTTTCAGACATGGTGGAGCCTCCAGAAAGAGATAAGTTGCTAGAGGAAGCAAACGAAACAGTACGTGTGATTAATAACAACTACTACAAAGGACTTGTTACCGCAGAAGAACGATACAACCATGCAATTAAAGTATGGGCAGAGACAAAGAATAGTATTAGTACATTGATGATCGATATGTTTATGAAGCTTGAAGAAAATGACATCTCGTACGTTATTGACTCTGGTGCTCGTGGTAACTGGGGACAGGTAACACAGCTCTCTGGTATGAAGGGACTGGTGGCCAGTCCATCTGGACGAACTATCGAGCTTCCGATTCAAAGTAACTTGAAAGATGGATTCTCTGTTCTTGAATACTTTATCGCGACGCATGGAGGACGAAAAGGTAAGTCCGATACAGCGCTTAAAACTGCTGAAGCTGGATACCTTACACGTCGTCTTGTTGATGCGGTACAGGATCTCCTTGTACGAGAAGAAGACTGTGGATCTGACCAGGTTCACATGATTACTCGCGTTGATAGTGAGCGCATTGGAGAAAAGTTCGAGAGTCGAATCTTCGGTCGTATGCTTGCAGCAGACTTGGTGCACGGAAAAGATACTATCGGAAAGCGTAACGAAGAAATTGGTGCAGATATGATTAAGATCATTGCTGAAAAGAATGTTTCAGAAATGCCAGTACGGTCACTGATGACATGTAAGACACGTCGTGGAGTATGTCGAAAGTGTTACGGTTGGGACCTTGGTAATAACTCTATGGTAGAGCCAGGTACACCAGTTGGAATTATCGCTGCTCAGTCTATTGGAGAGCCGGGAACACAGCTTACTATGCGTACGTTCCACATGGGAGGAGTAGCTGATGGTGCGGATATCACACAGGGTCTAACGCGTGTTGAAGAATTGTTCGAAGCCCGTAGTCCAAAAACACCAGCTATCCTTTCAGATATCTCTGGTCTTGCGAAGGTATCACGTAGTGGTAACCGGACAACGGTTCATATTATGGAAACGGAAAAGGGAGAGCATACATACCTTATCCCAACTGGATACGAGGTGATGCTTAAGAAGGGTGACGAGGTAAAAGAACGAACAGTTGTTGCAAAGGCGACAACAGACAAATCTACCATCAAGGCAAAGATTGCTGGAAAAGTATCATCTGTTGAAAACGGTATTGTTAAGGTGAAACATGCAGAGCTCCAAGAGCGAATCTACGAGTTCGGTGCACGAGAGTCACTTCTTATTAAGAACACTGATACTGTTAAAATGGGACAACCAATTAACCTTGGTCACTACGACCTCCAGGACCTTCTTGCAAAGCAGGGTAGTTACGCTGTAGAAAACTACATTGTTCAAGAGGTACAAGGAATCTACGCTTCACAAGGTCAGACGATTAACGATAAACACTTGGAGATCATCGTACGAAAAATGTTCTCTAAGGTACGTATTATCGATGCTGGAGACACATCATTCCTCTCAGGTGAAACGGCAGACTACGGAGATGTAAACTTCGAGAACGAGCAAATTGCTACAAAGAAGGGTGTTCAGGCTACATACGAACAACTTCTTCTCGGTATTACTCGTGCGGCGCTTGCAACAGATAGCTGGCTTGCAGGAGCTTCCTTCCAGGAAACTATCCGTGTTCTTGTTGAGGCATGTACTACTCGTAAGGTAGACGCCCTCCAGGGACTCAAAGAAAACGTAATTATCGGTCGTTTGATCCCAACTGGGCAGGTCTACAGAGACCGGTTCGTTGACGGAGAGTACGATAAAAACGGTGAACGTTCTACAGGACTGTCTATTGCGGAGCAGGAAAAGGCTCAGAAAGCAAAAGATGCTGCTGTAGATGGTGAAATCGTTGAATAATTGGATATGACATAAGAAAAGCCCGCTTCGGTGGGCTTTTTTTATTAAAAACGCTTTACTAAGGCCGTGAGAGCCATTACTATTTGTCCGCCTTGATTCCTAGCTGCGATAAATGCAGCTGATCGGGTGTTTCTCTCTATATATCATGCCTACCCTTCGAATCACTCAGGGCAAGCACACTACTAAACAATCATGCCTACAATTAACCAGCTAGTACGCAAAGGACGCAAAGACAAGACTCGTAAGTCTAAAGCACCTGCCCTTCAATATGGGTGGAATGCGCTCAAAATGCGTAATGTGCCTATGCCTAAAGGAGCACCATTCCGTCGTGGAGTGTGTATCAAGGTAACGACTATGACACCAAAGAAGCCTAACTCTGCTCTTCGTAAGATTGCCCGTGTTCGTTTGACCAATGGTCACGAAGTAAAGGCATATATTATGGGAGAAGGACATAACCTTCAAGAACACTCAGTTGTTCTTGTACGTGGTGGACGTGTAAAAGACCTTCCAGGAGTTAAGTACCACATTGTTCGTGGTGTACTCGATACAGAAGGTGTTCAGAACCGTCGTCAGAGCCGTTCTTGCTACGGAGCAAAAAAGCCAAAAGACGCGTAGCATCCAACTCTTAATACTTATCCCTTAATACTTAATACTTTTATATCATGGCAAAGCCAATCAAGAAGTACATCCCCGAGAATAGCGACCCAGTGATCGAAAAGTTCATTAACTGTGTTATGCAAGCTGGAAAGAAGGCAACAGCCCGGCGTATCTTCTGGGATAGTATGGAAATCATCAAGACCCGAACAAAAGATGCACCTCTAGAGGTGTTCAACAAAGCAATGCTTAACGTTACTCCTCTTGTAGAAGTTCGTCCAAAGCGTGTTGGAGGATCTGTGTATCAGGTTCCAATTGAAGTAAACCCAAAGCGTCAGCAGACTCTTGCTATTCGTTGGATCATTAAGGCAGCTCGTGACCGTAAAGGAATGCCTATGTGCCAGCGTCTCGCTACAGAATTACTTGAAGCTAGTACAGACCAAGGTGCTGCATTCAAGAAGAAGCAAGACGTGATCAGACAAGCTCAGGCAAACAAAGCCTTTGCTCACTTGGCTCGATAATCGCGAAATTTTATACTTTCAATCCTAGCTCTAACCCTAATTAATCATGGAACTCAAAAATGTACGAAATATTGGAATCATTGCTCATATCGATGCTGGTAAAACGACAACGACTGAGCGTGTTCTTTTCTACACAGGTGTCTCATACAAGATTGGAGAAGTTCATGATGGAGAAGCAACAATGGACTGGATGGAACAGGAGCAGGAGCGTGGTATTACAATTACGTCTGCTGCTACGCAGTGTCACTGGAAGGCTCCAGATGTCACAGGCGCAGAAGTAGATTGCACAATTAACATTATCGATACACCAGGTCACGTAGACTTTACTGCAGAGGTAGAGCGATCACTTCGTGTGCTTGATGGAGGAGTTGCAGTATTCGATGGATCACAAGGAGTAGAGCCACAAAGTGAAACTGTATGGCGTCAGGCTGATAAGTACGACGTTCCACGTATTGCTTTCGTTAATAAAATGGATAAAACAGGAGGAGACTTCTACATGTCACTTGCCTCTATTCACGATCGTCTTTCAAAAGATGCAGTTGCAATTCAGCTTCCAATTGGTGAAGAGGGTGACTTCAACGGAATGGTAGACCTTGTTGAAAAGAAGGCGTACTTGTTCTCTGGAGTACACGGAGAGATCATCGAAGAAGTACCGATTCCAGCAGACCTAGAACAGAACGTTAACGAATACCGAGCAACACTCATGGAGAAGGTTGCAGAGTGCGATGACGATCTTCTTGATGCATACCTAACAAATGGAGCACTGACCGATGAAGAGCTCATTAATGGACTTCGAAAAGGAACAGTCTCTGGAAAGCTCTACCCAGTTCTTTGTGGTTCATCCCTCAAGAACGTTGGTGTACAGAAAGTACTTGATGCTGTTGTTGCGTATCTTCCATGTCCATTGGACATTGGTTCTATTAAAGGTGTAAAGCCAGACTCTGAAGAAGTGGTTGAGCGCCGTCCATCAAATGATGAGCCTATGTCAGCTCTTGCATTTAAAATTGCTACTGATCCATACGTTGGAAAACTTACATTCGTCCGTGTGTACTCTGGAGTGCTAAAGTCTGGAAGTCACATCATCAATGCAACCCGTGATGGAAAAGAGCGAATCGGACGTATTGTAAAAATGCACGCTAACTCAAGAGAAGAAGTTCAAGAGATCCAAGCAGGAGACATCGCTGCGGTTATTGGACTCAAAGATACCAGGACCGGAGATACATTGTGCGACATCGGACAAGAGGTACAGCTTGAAAACATTACATTCGCAGAGCCAGTTATCTCTATCGCTGTAGAACCAAAGACAAAGCAAGACCAAGAAAAGATGGGAATGGCACTATCTAAGCTTTCAGAAGAAGATCCAACATTCCGCGTAAAGACTGACGATGAAACGGCTCAGACTATCATCTCTGGAATGGGAGAGCTTCACCTCGATATCATTGTTGACCGTATGAGGCGTGAGTTCAATGTAGAAACAACAGTAGGTCAGCCACAGGTTGCTTACCGTGAAACGATCCAAGAAGAAATTGACCATGAAGAGAAGTACTCTAAGCAGACTGGTGGACGCGGACAGTTCGGTCACGTTCAGTTCAAGCTTATCCCACAGGAACCAGGTAAGGGTTACGAGTTTGAGAGCACTGTTGTTGGAGGACGTATCCCACGTGAGTTCATTAACCCATGTGATAAGGGATTCCAAGAAGCTATGACCCGCGGTATTCTCGCTGGTTACCCAGTAGTTGATATCAAGGTAGAATTGTACGATGGTTCGTACCATGATGTGGACTCATCTGAAATGTCATTTAAAACAGTATCATCTATCGGATTCCGTGAAGCTGCGAAGAAAGCGAAGCCAGTGATCCTCGAACCAGTGATGAAAGTCGAAGTTGTAGTGCCTGAAGACTTCCTCGGAGACGTTATGGGAGACATTAGCTCTCGTCGCGGACTCATTAAGGAGCAGTCTGATCGTGGAACTGCGAAGGTGATTCAAGCAATCGTTCCTTTGGCTGCGATGTTTGGTTACGCAACTGAGCTTCGGTCTATGACACAGGGTCGTGCTAACTACTCAATGGAATTCGGACACTACGAAAAAGTTCCAAGCAACGTTGCAGAAGAGATCATCAAGAAACGTGGTGGTGGTGGATCTGACAAAGAAGAGAAGTAAACAGGTATACTCTTCCTATGAACCACGAACACTTCATGCACCATTGCATTAGGCTTGCCCAAAAGGGCAGGGGACTTGTGGGTACAAACCCACTGGTAGGCTCTGTTCTTGTGCGTGATCAGAAGATAATTGCTGAGGGTGTCTATATGGGAGCGAGAAAACCTCATGCAGAGCGAAAGTTACTTGAAAAACTTGATCAAAAAATTAGTACAGAAGATGTGCTTTATGTAAACCTAGAGCCATGCTGTCACCATGGCAATACGCCTCCGTGTACAGACATTATTATAGAACGTGGAATACAGACAGTGGTAATCGGCATGAAAGACCCAGATGCTAGAGTAGCGGGGCAGGGGACAAAGACCTTGCAAGACGCAGGTATCAAAGTAATAGGACCAGTGCTCCCTGACCTTTGCCGAAGGCTAAACAGGGGATTTGTAAGCCTGAGAGAAAATAAGAGGCCGTACATCACGCTAAAGCGTGCACAGACAAAAGAGGGTGTCACTGCAAACATCGACGGAACAAAGCTGTGTATTACATCAGATGCTCAAAACATCTGGTCACATACATATCTTCGTACAACGCACGACGCTATTCTTGTAGGGGTGCAGACAGTGATTGTCGACAATCCAGAGCTCACCATTCGACATACTCCTGAAGTGGACATTCTTCAGCCTATTAAAATCATTCTTGATCCAGATCTGCGGATTCCACACGATGCAAAGCTTATAGATAGTAATACCATTATTATTACCAAAGAAGAGGCTCAACCTATCGGTGAGGCTCTAGTAGTAACAGTGTCAATTATTAATGACCACTTTGATTTTGATGCTCTATGGAAAATAGTACCGAGCATCAGTTCTATCCTTGTAGAAGGTGGACAGAAGACATGGGATATGTTCACCGATGCTGGTTGTATAGATGAAGAGGTTATCCTTATAGGCTAGGGCTTACTTCGCTTCAAACTTCAGGAAGTTTGTACTAAACTTCTTATTCTTCTTTGCACCATTGCTGAGAATAATCTCTAGGTCATTTTTCGTAAGCTTGACTCCTTTACCAATCTTATCATCAATGCCTTTACTTGTTGGACCCCCTCCAAAAAATGGAGATTCCTCATAATGAACCTTGGCATCAACGCTCACGGTTGATCCAGTCCATGTTGCCTTTGCAATCTCTGCTTTTTTAATAGATCTGTTCTTGCCAGTAAGAAGGCTCTTACTGGTATAGAGTCCTTTTGTAACATCTGTTGGTGTAATTGCATACGTAAGGGTATTGATTTTTACACCACCTGGAAGGAAAGTAATGTCCATAGCCTTTCCGTCGTATTCAATACTAGTCTTCTTCATAAGGCTAGAATTTGCTGGAGGCGTCTTTTTAAGCTTTGGACTTATAGGAACAACTGGTGCCTTTACGGTCTTTTTTGCTGAGCCTTTTGCTGCAGCATCTTTCGGAGCAAACTTTGTAGCAGCCCAGCCGAGCAGTCCTAGTATTCCTACAGTCTTTAATGTTCTCTTGATGAATGAATCATCTTTCTTAAGCGATACTTTATCCAGTATCCATTGGGATGCCTTGTAGACCCCAAGGCCAAGGGTAGCAAGGCCGATACCGTGCATGATGCGCACTCCAGGAGTTTGTGTTCCATCTTTATTGGTGACGATATCCCATTCTTTGCCGAGGTATCCTTGTATCTGGGAAACAACATTCGAAGATTTCTTGGGTGATGCAGTCTTGGATTTTGGCTTTGCAGGTGCAGCCGCTTTTTTCTTTACGACAGGAGCTGTTTTCACCTTTGGCTTCACTGGAGCTTTTGGCGCAACAGAGAGTTGACCCTTCAGTGTATTCAGCTTTGCACGCACTGCAGCATTTTGCTTTTTTAAGGCGAGTGCTTTATCTATAGAGGCTTTGAGCCGGGCTTTATACGGGGCTGGTAATGACTCGATTAGTTTAGGATCAGCCATAATGACATCCAGCAGATCTTTTGCGATATTTCCTCCGGTGACTTCTGTTTCAAATTTATCGACGTTTGCTTTGAGTGTTGTAAGAGTATCCATGACTGGGAGCATACCAAAGATATGCACACAAAGAAAACCTGCTGTGCAATCGCACAGCAGGTCAGTCACTCATAATCTCCCTTCGGCTATTCCTTCTTTGTAGTTGGTGTAAATGATACAGCAACCACACCAGAACCGCAGTCCATGTCTCTATTTCCACCAATGTAGTGCACCCCATCAAATGTGAATGGTGCGGCACAGCCCGTAAAAGCAGAAACAACAACGATCAAAAGAAAAGCGATACGTAACATTTTCCTGGTCTCCTTACCACTAGAATGAGCAAATCTGTACTTCCAAGTACAGAACTAAACAGTATTATATACATTTCTTTTAATATGTCAATGTTAGCTAATCTTCTTTAAAATAGCCTCTCCGAGTCGCATTATGCGTCCTTTGGCACGATGCTTCACAGGGGCTTTGCCGGTCTTATGATAGGTTTCTACCACTTCTGCAAAGCGGTACCCTTGTTCTCTTAGGCTCGCGAGAGACTTCGGCCTTTTGTCGACCACAAGCTCAAAATTTCCACTGCCAGCAGTGCATCTCCCTTCAAAATGATGTCCGATGTACGAGCCGCCAAAATACTGTAGTGACTCCGGAAGGTGACTCGAAGTCTTCTGCATCATCCCTTTCCATGCAGGAAGTGGAGCTCCGCCAGTGTGGATCAAGTAAAATGGCTTACCATTCAGCGTTCCCTTAGTACGCGTTTCGTCCAAGGCAAAGCTTCCCATCCGGTCGACAAAGTTTTTGAGGCGAGCAGGAATGGAAAAGTTCCAAATGGGGCATGCAAATACAAAGCCAGAAGCATCCTCCATAAGCTTTTGTAATTCACAGAAGTCTTCTTCTGTACGGCACTGTGGGTCGTAGTCATCGACAGTGAAATATTCCAGGTTCATGTCTTTCAGTCTTCTTTTATGTGAAGTCATGCCTTGCACCTGCTCGGCACCTTGAATAAAGGCATCTGCAAGCGCATTGCTATTACTTGGTTCGTTACTGCCACCAACAAGGACAAAGATATTCATGAAATCATGATAGCAGAAAATATTCGACGTACTGTAATACAGTTCGCCAAAGATTCACTTTACCAGTTATAAGTTTTGTATCCTGACATGACCATTTTCATACACATGGTTGTCTGCTACAATTGCTTCCTTCTTTAAATGAGAAAGGAAATTATCCGATGTTGACAATGTCTAATGACTGTTCGTAGTAGCAGTTGACCATCGGTCTACAATACAATATCTTGTGTTGTTGTAGGCCAAGTGACACCAGATAGTGTGTCGAATCATTATACACCACCCCACCCCACCACCATGAACCCAACTGCCGCGTCGACAGACTCCTCTTCTATTCAGTCTCCAGTATCTGCAAAGTTAGGTAATGGGTTAAGTGTAGAACGCTTGTTTACGAACCCCGGTAGCGATCCCCTAGAGCTTGTAACATATGACAGACGTACAAGTCGTATTCAGAACACAGATGGGTCTATTGTTTTCGAGATGGAGGACGCAGAGATTCCAAAAGATTGGTCGCAGGTGGCAACAGATATTGTTGTGAGTAAGTATTTCCGTAAGGCGGGTGTTCCACAATACGACGAACAAGGGAATGTAATACAAGACGAGAAAGGGAACATGGTCACAGGTCCAGAACGAAGCGTAAAGCAAGTGGTACGAAGGCTTGCTGGTTGTTGGAGGCACTGGGGGCAGCAGCACGGTTACTTTGCCACCCCTCAAGATGCACAAACATTTGAAGATGAACTCAGTCACATGCTGGTACATCAAATGGCAGCACCGAATAGTCCGCAGTGGTTTAACACTGGTCTTCACTATGCGTACGGCATTACAGGAGTCCCTCAGGGGCATTACTTCTGCGAGCCAGCTACTGGAGAGGTGAAAAGAAGTGAAGATGCATACACACATCCTCAGCCTCATGCCTGCTTCATTCAATCTGTTGATGACGACATGGTAAATGAAGGAGGAATCATGGACTTATGGGTACGAGAGGCTAGACTATTTAAGTTTGGATCTGGTACTGGAACTAACTTTAGTAATCTTCGCGGAGCAGGCGAGCCACTAAGTGGAGGAGGACAGAGCTCTGGTCTTATGAGCTTTTTGAAGATTGGAGATAGGGCAGCAGGTGCCATAAAGTCTGGAGGAACAACACGTAGAGCCGCTAAAATGGTTTGTTTGGATCTTAATCACCCAGATATTGAAGAATTCCTTAATTGGAAGGTGAGTGAGGAGAAGAAAGTCGCCGCTATGGCAAAGGCAGGATACGATACAGATTTTAACGGAGAAGCGTACGCAACAGTGTCTGGTCAAAACTCAAATAATTCTATTCGTATCGACCACGATTTCTTCGGTTCTGTAGAAAAGGATGGCAACTACAACCTCTACTGGAGAACAGAGCTTAAAAAGGCAGAGAAGGAAGAGCGAGAGCCTGAAGCGTGCAAAACACTTCGCTCACGTGATCTTTGGGATCAGATTGGATATGCAGCATGGGCTTGCGCAGACCCAGGGTTGCAGTATGACACCACGATTAACGACTGGCATACATGCCCGAATGATGGACGTATTAATGCGAGTAATCCTTGTAGTGAATATATGTTCCTCGATAATACTGCATGCAACCTTGCGTCTATTAACCTTATGAAGTTCTACGACGAAGAGCATGGAACATTTGAGGTAGATAAGTTCAAGCATGCTGTACGCATCTGGACAATGGTTCTAGAGATCTCTGTCCTTATGGCACAGTTTCCCAGTAAAGAAATTGCAGAGCTGAGTTATAAATACCGAACACTGGGACTTGGATATGCAAACCTCGGAGCAGTGCTTATGCGTATGGGGATCTCGTACGACTCTAAGCTTGGTCGTGCAATGTGTGGCTCTATTACTGCTATATTAACAGGACAGTCTTATGCAACATCTGCAGAAATGGCAGAGCAGCTAGGGACATTTGCTGGATATGAAAGTAATAAAAACGATATGCTTCGTGTCATTCGAAACCACAGAAGAGCTGCGTATGATGCTCCAGACTCGGAGTATGAGAAGCTGCACGTACAGCCAGTAGGTATTGACCAGAATGTCTGTCCAGAATATTTATTGCAGTCAGCAAAAGAATGTTGGGATAGAGCGTTGGCACTCGGGGAAAAGCATGGATACCGAAATGCACAGTCAACCGTTATTGCTCCAACAGGAACTATCGGACTGCTTATGGACTGTGATACCACAGGAGTAGAGCCAGATTTCGCCCTCGTAAAATTTAAGAAGCTTGCCGGTGGTGGATACATGAAGATCGCAAACCAGTCTGTCTTGCCTGCGCTGCAAAACCTTAAGTACTCAGAGGTTGAAGTAGACGACATAATGAAATACGTTATGGGAACGCTTACCCTTAAAGGTGCACCGCACATTAATCGCGAATCTCTACTAAAGAAGGGGTGTTCGAACCAAGACATTGCAAATATTGAACAGAAATTACCTGGAGTATTCGAATTATCATTCATCTTTAACAAGTGGACACTAGGAGAGCAAACTATGAAAAGCCTCGGGTTTAGCCCAGAGCAGATTGCAGATGAGAACCTCAATATCCTAAAAGAGCTTGGGTTTAGCGAAGACCAGATAGACCAGGCAAATACCTACATCTGTGGACATATGACCGTTGAAGGTGCGCCGCACCTCAAGATAGAGCACCTTTCTGTTTTTGACTGTGCTAACAAGTGTGGAAAGATTGGAAGTCGCTACATCCATGCAGAGGGGCACATTCGTATGATGGCTGCAGCTCAACCGTTTATCTCTGGTGCTATTTCAAAGACCATTAATCTACCAAATGAAGCAACGGTAGAAGATATCAAAAATGCATACTTCCTCAGCTGGCAGTTGTGCCTGAAGGCGAATGCACTCTACAGAGATGGTTCGAAGATGAGCCAGGCCCTTAGTAATAAGTCAGATAGTAAAGAGGATGACAAGACTGAAACTGTCGTAGAAACAAAGATTGTTGAAAAGATCGTAATAAAAGAAGCTCCTCGCCGTCGCAAGCTTCCAGATGAGCGTATGTCTATCACGCATAAGTTCTCTGTCGCTGGCCACGAAGGATACCTGCACGTTGGAATGTACGAAGATGGAACACCAGGGGAGATTTTCATCAAAATGAGCAAAGAAGGCTCAACGCTCTCTGGTGTCATGGACACACTTGCACTCAGCTTGTCTATGAACCTTCAGTATGGCGTTCCTCTTGAGGTACTCTGCGATAAACTTGTTCATACACGTTTCGAACCGATGGGTATGACCATCAACAAAGAGATTCCAATGGTAAAGAGTCTGATGGACTACCTAGGTCGATGGTTTGCACTGAAGTTCCTTCCGAAGGAGAAGGCAAAGCAGTTCCACAACGGAGAGCTTGTCGAGAAGGCATATGCAACAGGGACAAAGAGTAAGGATGCATTTGCAATGCGACTTCCAGTAGTCGATGAAGGCGCTGCAGCTGCGCATAGTGCAGCCCCAGTTGCAGATGAACAGCATGTAGAAATTGAAGACGGCGTCGACGCCATTGAAAGTAAGCTTGAAAAAGCAAAGCAGCACGGATACACGGGTTCTATTTGTACGGAGTGTGGAAGTACAAAGATGAAACGTAACGGCTCGTGTGAGCTGTGTCTAGACTGTGGAGGTACTTCCGGGTGTAGTTAGGGTTATGACTTGGCTCGACAAACTTCCAGGCGGCGAAAGGCAAAAAATAAGGGAACGGTTCCGAATGTCTCCCGCTGCATATGAAAAGATGCGGGAGAACGTGAAGGGGCCAGAAGACCTAGAAAGGGAGCAAGCGTGGAACGAATCTATGGCTCAGTTGAAGTTCACACTAGAAACAGAACCTGAAGCAAAAGCTGCACTGACTGAACAAATAGTGTCAGACATCGAGTCGGGAGGACTTGAATCTGTCATAGAAAATACAGACCTTCCACAGGAGGTGATTGATAATCTAAGAGAAGGGGAGTTTGAAGTAACAATAGATACACCTCATGAAGATGCACACGATCAAATAATTTTAGTCCCTGAAGGTAATGTAAACGAGAAGATTCCTATTAGCTTTTCTTTGAGCGAGACATACGTGTCTCAGTTAGGAGAAAATTAGAAACCAACAAACAACATTCCGAAAGCCGATGCAAATAAGAGGAAGCGCATGACCCACATCCTAATTCTTTTGATTATATTCTGCAAGGGTAGATGGTAAAAGAGCCCTTGCCTAAAACAAAAAACATGAACACAATTTTATTTCATGTATACAATTTGTCTACGACTTTAAAACAGTTAGGTCATCATCGCAAGCAGTGATATTTGGTATCTCCTTGCCACACTTCGTACATAGGTGAACGATCATCCATCCCTTTTTTTTGCGGTGATCGACGCCAGTCGGTTTCATGAGTGCTAGGCATTCCGATTTCCGGTCGCCGGGCCCATCTTTGTCTACATGCTTTGACCATAAACACTTCGGACAGTGGTTCCGATATGATCCATTTGTCAGAGGCTCAATGTGCTCACCGCAGTGATCACAATCAAACGGTTCTTGGCGTGCAATAAATACCATGTCTATACATTAAACTTGAAGTGCATAATGTCGCCATCTTTTACAATGTATTCCTTTCCTTCTTGACGCATTTTGCCAGCTTCTTTAGCACCAATCTCACCGTTAAATTCTATAAAGTCATCGTAGGCAATAGTGTCTGCTTTAATAAATCCTCGTTCGAAGTCTGTATGAATGGCACCCGCTGCTTGTGGCCCACTGCTTCCAATAGGAATATTCCATGCACGGATTTCTTGGACACCTGCTGTAAAGTATGTGATGTACCCCAGTGCATGATAAGCACTTTGAATAAGTCGGTCGAGACCAGAGTTCATTACTCCGAGCTCCGCTAAAAACTCTTTGGCATCGCTGGGGCTTAGGTCACGCAGGTCTTCTTCAATTTTTGCAGAGACCATGACAACATCACTATCTTCTGGGAGGTTTAGGTCCTTCTTTGCCTGTTCTATACTAAGGGTATGCAGCTGGTCTTCTGCGGTATTACATGCGTAAAAAATAGGCTTGTATGTCAGAAGTTGTGCCTTCTTTAGAAACAGGTCTTCCTCTTCAGTAACTTCTGTTGTTATAGCTGGTTTCTCTTCATTGAGTGTTGCTTTGATCTTTTCGTAGATAGCCATTTCTTTGATCTTCTGTTTATCACCCGTTCGGATACCACCGGAGATCTTGCTCATGCGACCTTCCAAGGACTCAAGGTCTGCAATAATAAGCTCTGCCTCGATGATCTCACGGTCTCGTTTCGGATCAAGACCTCCTTCAACGTGGATGATGTCTCCATCCTCAAAGTGACGGACAACATGGCAGATGGCATCGACTTCTCGGATGGCTGCAAGGAATTTATTCCCAAGTCCTTCTCCTTGAGAGGCCCCTTTTACAAGGCCTGCAATATCGACGAATTCGATAGCTGCTGGGATGATCTTTTCTGGAATGACAATCTTTGCCAGCTTCTCTAGGCGTTCGTCTGGCACTTCTACAATTCCGACATTTGGCTCGATAGTACAGAAAGGGTAGTTCTGAGCTTCTGCACCCTTAGAACGCGTCAGAGCGTTAAAGAGAGTAGATTTACCCACATTTGGAAGGCCGACAATACCAATTTTTAGAGCCATTGGAAGGAATGTACAGGAGTCCCCTGTTCTAGGCCATTATATTGACTCTTTCAGTTGTGAACCAAACTTGACAAAACAGTGAAAAAGTATAGGATTACTATCTCATGCTTATGAACGAACTCGTCCGTCGGCTTATTGTCTCCATGGTTTTGGTGACTGCAGCTTCTATGGTTTCCCATGTTGTTATTGCTGCTGGGTTCCCAGATACCGTAGGAACAGATTATCAGGATTCATTTGCCTACTTGCAGGAGCGTTCTGTGATCTCTGGTTACGCAGATGGATACGCTCGTCCAGGAGCCCCTTTGAACCGTGTAGAAGCGTTAAAGATCATCCTCGAAGCGGAAGGAAGTTTTGATGGTCGAATTGCATCGTACAAAAAGCAGATGCCACCATTAGGACTCTTCTTTGATACCGCGCAGACTGACTGGTATGCACCATACATCGAAGCAGCATTTGAAAAGAATGTCATTACTGGATACCAGGATGGGTCGTTTAGGCCTGATCAGTATTTACGAGTAGAAGAAGCAGTAACAATGCTTATGCGAACCTTTGGAGAGCAGGGTACAAAAAAGAAAGCGGAACTATCTTCGTATATAGAAAACCAGCCAAATGAATGGTACACAGCATCTATCAATGCAGCGATCACCAGGAATACAGTAATGAATAAAGGAAGACTGAGGCTTGGAACGGCAATCACTCGTGGTCAGTTTATCGACATGGTGTATAGACTTCATACAGTTAGAGACAGTAATGCGTTTGTATATTCTGGTCCAGAACCACAGATATATCCTGTAACACAACGTGTTACAAATGATATACAACGTGACACAGACAATGGTCCAACAGGAGTAGTGCAAACAGATGGCGTTACACCACAAGTTCAAGCTCAGCCCCAACAGCAGCCACAAAACGTAACTATCGCCCCAAAGATAAACCATCCATTTGCATCAGAGAAATATTTTAGCATATCTATGCCAAGCCTTGGAATTACAGACCTTACTATTTCACATCCAGCAGATGCATTAACCAAAGACGGAGTACTTGCACCTCTAGACCTTGGTGTTGGACATCTCTTCTCGTACCCAGGTGGAGGAGGAAAGATTATGGTCTACGGACATAGCTCTGGGTATCCATGGGATGTCTCTGAATACACAAAGATATTCCGCCGTGTAAATGAACTCCAAGAAGGAGATAAGATTTACATAACCTACGCAGGGAAGCTTCACATCTATCAGGTAACACACGAGCAGACTATTCTTGCAAAGGACACAGCACCGTTCAATGATGATGGCTCTGGTGAAGAGCTCATTCTTTACACCTGTTGGCCACTAGACAGTGTATCACAAAGATACTTGGTACATGCAGTACCGATAGAGACTATTGCACAGAAATAATTACCCAATACGTCTGAGGATCTCTCGGTCTACAAATTCTCTCTGACGACCGTACGTAAGGCGGCTGAGCTGTTTGAATGCTTCCGCTGCCTGTTCATCTTTGATGTATGTGGTATCAAGCCATGGACGTGGAACTTCGATAGAGAACGGACGACTAGGCTGTCCACCGTTACTCAGCTTCATGGATCCCATAAAGGCATCTGCATTGACAAGGTCTTGCTCAGAAAATACTGGAGCCATCTCTTTGACACAGACTTCTGCATCCTGTGGTCCAATCTTATAGAACATCATCGTTCCGATGTTTCCAAAGATAGCTCCTTTCAGGCTAACAGACCCAGAGGTCTTACTGTCCTTCTCTAGCTGGTCGATGTACTGGTGCGCAAGGATAAGTCCTAGGCGGTACTTACGAGCCTCAGAAAGAATAGATTCGATAGAAGGTGTCACAAAGTTTTGGAATTCATCGATATACATAAAGAAGTCTCGACGTTCCTCTGAGGCTTCACGCTGCCTTCTCATTGCAGCAACCTGGATCTTACTCACCGCAATCATACCAAGGAGCTGAGCGTTAATATCACCGATAAGTCCTTTCGATAGGTTCATGAGAAGAATCTTTCCTTCGCTCATACATTTCGAGACGTCGAATGCAGACTTGGTCTGACCAACAATATTTCGGATAAGAGCATTGGTGTAAAATTGTCCAAACTTGGCTGCGAAGTAGGGGATCATCTCTGCCTTTTCACGCTGACCAGTTTGTGCCATCTGCTTTTCCCAGAACGAACGAACGATAGGGTTTTTTAATTTCGAAACTTTGTGCTTCTGCCATTCATCGTCAGTAAAGAGTTTTACAAGGTCTGTAATGGCACCACCCTCCTCTTCATCTGCCATAAGGGTAAGGCAACCGTTTCGGAAGTAGTCCTGGATTCGTGGTCCAAAGATCTCTTCACCAAACATCTTCACCATCATATTCATAGCATCAAGCGCGACAAGGTCTTGCTCTTCAGGACCACTGGCCTCAAGCATATTTAACCCCATTGGACGCTCTGTGTCGGCTGGGTTAAAGTAGATAACATCATCGGCACGTTCGCGTGGAATGTAGGGAAGAAGGTCTTCAATAAGCGATCCATGAGGGTCAATAACACAGACCCCTTTTCCATTGTGAAAGTCCTGCCTAGCCATCAATTGAATAATCGATGACTTACCAGTACCTGTTTGTCCAATAATGTAGAAGTGACGGAATCGGTCTTCGTTGTTCATAAAGATCTTTTTCTTATCACCACGGTAGGTGTTGTTTCCAAGGTATAGACCATCCTTTTCGAGGTCTTTAGGCGCAGGGGCAGTTTTAAACTTTTGCCACTTGATCATATCGATCTTGTTGTACTTAATGTTTGGCAGATGGAAGAAGCTTGAAAGCTCCGTCGTTCCAATCAGCATCTTTGGGTACATCAGCATTTGCCTGAGTGTTCGACGCGGAGTTCGACGCACAAATCGCTTTACAATACTTGCCTTACGCGACATCTGTGGAGTTCTGAGTCCATTACCACGAACGCTATCATACTGAGCAAATGAAGTGAGGATTCCTGTCAGGACGTTCTGTGCTTTTGTTTGCGTTTCAGCAGAGCCAAGTGCACGGATAGTACAGTAGTATCCTGGGTTGGTTGCTTTCTCATCGAGCATCTTACTGCGCTCCTCCTGGACCTGTGTCACACGGCTCCCTGTAGACTCGCTATCTTGAAGATTAACAACTTCAGACGCTTCAGATGATGTTAGAAGAGAGAAGAATGCACTCATCCATGTGATAGGGTTGTACCATTTTGCCTGTGTCTTTTTTGGGTTGATCATTTGTAAAGCAGCTTTCTGGAGCTTTTTTTGCCAGCCACCTGCTGCTGGACGAATAACGAATTGGACTGCGGCACCTTCATCGACACTCAGTTTAGAAAAGGCATTCGCAATAGCATTCAATGGGTCTGTCTTTAGCTCTTCATAGGTACGGAAAGAGAATGAAAAATCTTCAGTTGGCACTAATGTTTCTGCTGCAACAAATGAGTCTTCAGTGAAAATATTATAGTCTTCTACTTCATTAATAATGACATCAGGATAAAATGATGTCAGTTGTTTCTCGACAAGGTGCGCAATGCGTTTTGGACAGACAAAGAAGAAGAGGATCTCTCCTCCGAGAGCTGCGTACTCTACAGAGATAAAGTTTTGCCCTTTAAAGTGTCGAGTAATACTACTGTTGTAGATTCCATACAAAGACTGATACAAATGGTCCATAACGCCGATCACCTCTTTAAAGTCTTCTCCTGAGGAGAACTGTTCCGATGTAGCCTCTTTATCATCTTTCCCTTCCTTCTTTGGAACAAGAACCTGAAGGAATACTATTTCCTCTTCTCGTTTCCTATCCTCTTTTGCGCGCATAAAAATTGCACTCAGGTACAACAGTACGCCGAGGAGAAGAATGCCGGATATAAAGAGAAGTAGTTCCATTGGAGGTATCGTATCATTATACCACAAAACATCTTATCTATTCTATGCTTTCTTTCGCTATTATGCAGCACCATCTTGCTTCTCACCAAAGTATTGTTTTGCCTTTAGCAAGGTCTCGACCATCTCAAGAAGTTTGTGGATCGTCATTTCACTCTTAATAAAGTAGTCATCAGCACCAAGCTCTAGTCCAAGAGATTTATATTTGTCATCTTGGAAGTTTGTCAGCATGATAACAGGGAACTTACGAGCAGCCTTTGGATAGCGCTCAAGTACACCAAATCCATCAAGGATAGGCATATTGATATCAAGAATCAGGATGTCTGGTTCCTTATTTTGGATCTCTGCAATGGCCTCTTCTCCATTTTCTGCTGTACGAATATTGTATCCACTAATATTGAATTTTTTCATATAGACCTCACGGAGAACCGCGTCATCTTCAGCAATAAGGATATATGTATTAGCCATACCAATTACTATAGCGTATTTTACAGTGTTTGTAAACTTCTCTATACATCTTATAGTACTATTTTGGCTCTGCATAAACAAAAAACCGATTTTCAGAGTAGGAATTCTGAAAACCGGTCTAGTGTAAAATTCTTAATTAAACAGCCAATCGTGCATATGCTGTCACGGTTGCTTCACCAAGGAACTTTTCGACAGTTGTACCTGGTTCTTTGACGAATTCCTGAGAGATAAGGGCATTATCCTCGCGGAATTTCTTCTCTTTACCCATCATAATCTTCTCCATGATTTCCGCAGGCTTTCCTTCTTTGGCAAGTTGCTCTTCCCAGATTGCCTTTTCTCTCTTAACGTCATCTTCAGATACTTCTGCAGGAGTAACGTAGAGAGGGTTCATAGCCGCTGCGTGCATTGCAACATCACGTGCAATTTCTGGAGTACCAGCAGATAGTCCAACAATTACTCCAATCTTTCCGTTACTGTGAACATATACTCCAGCAACTGCAGACTCCTTGAGTTCTACTTCTCCAAGAGAAATATTTTCACCAAGCTTCTGAACCATTGCAGGAAGTAGCTCTGCAGCAACTGTCTTTGCATTGTCTTCACCTCCACTAAGGAGTGCATCAGCAATAGACTGTCCAAGATTCTTAAAGTTATCATCACGAGCAACGAAGTCTGTTTCACAGTCGAGTCTGATCATTGCAGCTTTTCCATCACTTTCAGCAGTAAATACTAGTCCTTCTGTCTGCTCGCGATCTGCTTTCTTTGCAGCAGCAGATGCACCCTTTGTGCGAAGGATATCAATTGCCATTTCTTCATCACCGTTTGCCTCCTCAAGAGCATTCTTACACTGCATCATAGAAACGCCAGTTCGAGCACGGAGGGAAGCAACAGCCTTTGCGTCAATGTTAGTCATAGTGTTAGGGGGTAGGAATTAGGGGGTAGGAGTAGGGTTAGGGTTAGGGTTACTCCTCAGTCTCTTTAACGTCTTTCTTCTGTGCAGGAGCGCTTCCGCCCATTGCTTCAAGAACAGTATTCATAATAAGTTCGATAGATTTTACAGCATCGTCATTCGCAGGAATGAATTCTGTAAAGAGGTCTGGGTCTGCATTCGTATCGCAGATACCATACACAGGGATCTTCAATTTCTTAGCTTCCAAAACAGCAACATGGTCACGAACAGCATCGATAATAAATACTGCATCTGGCGGACCACTCATAGTCGATACTCCACCAAGAGCGGTGTCGAGCTTCATGAGGTCTTTACGAAGTGCAGTCTGTTCTTTCTTTGTATACTTTTCGATCTCTCCAGTTTTGAATGAATTCTGAAGGTCGATGTAGTACTTAATACGTTTTTTAATGGTTCCCCAGTTAGTCAGAAGACCTGGAATCCACTTCTTTGTAACAATTGGCTGAGCGAGTGCATCGCTAAACATTTCGATGTAAGGAATACTCTGCTGCTTTGTAGAAATAAAGAGGATAGTCTTACCTTCTTTCTGCATCTTAGAAAGAAGGTCACAGACAGTGTTGAGCTTCTCCTTTGTTTGCTCTAGATCAAAAATGTGAACATTATTACGCATGCAGTAGATGTACTTAGCCATCTTTGGGTTCCACTTGGACCTAGGGTGACCAAGATGACATGCAGCTGCCATAAGGTCTTTTTCAGTAATAGTAGACATAAAAATAAAGTGAAATAAATGGTGATGGAATCCTTATCTTCCTTTTAGCGTCATATCGCCTAGGTGTGGAGGATCCGCAGAGAACTGCGTCAGGACCACATGCGATCAACTAAAAGTGCCAGATATTTATACAGTAGAAACCCCTAATGTAGCAAGAAAAAGCACTTTAATCTTCTTTTAATCATATTGGAGTATTTTCACTTCCCTGACTTTCCCTCAAAATATCTCGGTTTTACCTATATCTAGCCGATATCGTATTCGTAGATTTCCTATACAAACCATGACTTCGACACACATTCTCAGTGCTGCCAGTGACATTTGGGTGTTGCCCTACCACAATGGCCGCCCTTCATCGCCATGACCTCTAATTCAGACCAACCAAAAGATGGCAGAATGATACGAATCCGCAAGACCCTTCAGGCTATCGGAAGGGATCTTCACGTTATTCGGAATTATACAACCAAGCGTGTTCCGCGTCAGTATCAGAAGGAATTCCAGCAGCAGATTCAAAGAGCATTCGAAGCAGGAATTGCCTATGGAGAGGTGCAAAATATTCCCCAGAACTTTCCTGTAGACGAAGCGGGGATGCTTCAAATTGGACCATCGCTTAGAGATCATATTTTAGAGAGTCGAAAAGTATATTCGGATGTGGATCAACTGCGTGAGGTGGTGGCAGATATCTTCAATGAAAAAACAGAAGAGCAGATCCGAAAGTTTATGCAGCCTCGCGAAGAAAAAGTTTCAGGAACCGAGTCGTTTGATATCGCAGTTTAGCTCTTCCAGTATTCAGCGATCTCCGACCGGAGATCGGCAATCTTTACACGCTTCTGTTCCAAAGTGTCACGGTCACGGATGGTAACAGTGTCTGCAGGACCTTGGTCATCTTCTTCACCAAGTGTTCCAAAGTCGACAGTGATACAAAGAGGTGTGCCAATCTCATCTTGTCGACGGTAGCGCTTTCCAATACTTCCAGTGACATCGAAGTCTGTGACTAGGTTTGTTTCATCGAGAAGATGTTGTTGTACCTCTTTTGCCTTTGCAACGAGGTGAGGTTTCTTACTAAGAGGAAGAATGGCAATGTCGATAGGGGAGAGTCGCTTATCAAACTTCATAACAGTACGAACATCACCATTTGGAAGCTCTTCTTCTGTGTATGCCTCCAGAAGGAAGGTAAGAACTGTGCGGTCGCAACCAAAGCTTGGCTCGATAACATGTGGTAGGAACTTGTTCGTAGGATCGTCTGGGTCTGTGTACTTGAGGTCTTGCCCACTGAATTTTTCATGTTGCGAGAGGTCATAGTCTCCACGGTCTGCAAGGCCAAAGAGCTCACCCCAGCCCCATGGGAACATATATTCAATGTCTACAGTTTGTGTACTGTAGTGACTTAGTTCGTCGTCTTCATGCTGGCGGATACGAATCTTTTCAGGGTTGATCCCGAGTCCTGTGTACCAGTTCCATACTGTATCTTTCCATTTATCAAACTGCTCTGCCTTGTCTTTTGGCTCGACGAAGTACTCAATTTCCATTTGCTCAAACTCTCGAGTGCGGAATGTAAAGTTTCCAGGAGTGATCTCGTTTCGAAAGGCTTTACCAATCTGTCCAATACCAAACGGTAGCCTCTGTCTTCCTGTCTGAAGCACATTCTTGAAGTTTACAAAAATACCCTGTGCAGTTTCTGGTCGCATGTAAATATCTGCCCCTTCTCCTTCGATGACTCCTTGCTGTGTTTTAAACATAAGGTTGAAGTGCTTGGCTTCTGACCAGTCATTCTTTCCACACTTAGGACAGTTTACTTTTTCGGCTGCGAGCATTGGTTGTACTTGGTCGAGACTAAGCACGGCTACTGCTTCTACTCCCATCTTATTTTCGAGGAGCTTGTCTCCACGGTAACGCTCGTTACAGTTTTTACAGTCAACCAATGGATCTGCAAAAGACCCAACGTGACCACTGGCTTCCCAGACTTTCGGATTCATAAGAATAGAACTATCAAGTCCCACCATGTCACTTCTTCTATGGACAAAGGTATTCCACCAGTTTTGCTTTACGCGATTTTTTAGCTCGACACCAAGTGGGCCGTAATCCCATGTATTAGCGAGCCCCCCATAGATATCTGATCCTGGGAAGATAAAGCCTCTGCGTTTGCAGAGAGAGACGACTTGTTCGAGGGAGGTTGCAGGCATATCAATAGGGTAGCGCGGGCATACCTGCCCGCAACGCACAAAGATTAGCAGCATCGGTGGTTGTTTTCTAGACGGACTATAGAAGAAATCAACGAAATCGAAGAAAACGAGGATCCTCGATTTCCTTGATTCCCTCTATTTCCTTGATTCCCTCAATTTCTTTATATAAATCAGCTATATTTCACACTTTCTAAATAGCCATAAATATGTTATAATAAGTGTGCTTTGAAACAAATATTACAAATTGTAAACAACAGGCTTAACAGTGCATTTGTCGCTGTATTTAGCGCTTTACCATTTCCAGTAGCAGCTGTATCCAACGATCAGCTCTTTTCGGAGTCCATGGATAAGGATTCCAACACAGTTATGATTGTGGCGACTTTCCTCATAATCTCTGCAGTTCTAACAAGAATCTGGATGGGAATTATGAACTATTCGTCTGTGGCACATGATCCTATCGATTTACTAGAGGCACGCAAAAGAAGTCCGTACCTTCCATCATTTAAAGTAATCATTACAACGGTAGTATGTACAGCTGGATTGTTTCTTCTCAGCATAAAGACCATGGGTGGCATCGTGCCATTTGATGGACCTGATAGTCAGACCAAGGCTGCAATCTTCTTTGGAATAATGGGGCTTGTAAGTGTGGCAGCAGAATTTCTCTGGCCGAAAGCCAAGTATTATGTGTTCGCATTTTCCATTGGAACGTTAGTGACATTCATTCTCGTTGGATTTTATTACATGCTTTTCGACAGAACAGTAGCCCAAGATCCGTTCTTTATGGCATTGGGAATTGTGTGTGTCGTCATAGCATGGAGATTCCTCTTTGGTCCTTGGAGACCTAAGGTGAAGGCGACAGTACTTGGAACATTTATCCTCTGGCTATCTGTCCATATTCTTTTGAAAGAGGCACCGTCAGACAGGACAGCAAGACTTCTTGCTACATTCATTGCATTTATTCCAGCAGTGATCTGGTGCATGTTATTCCTCAAAGAACACAAGCAACGCATGAGCCTGGTTATTCTGATGTTCTTTTCTGGAATGCTTTCAACAGCACCAATTCTATTTTATGACATGATGGTACGTCATAAAGTAGAGCTTCAGTTCTTTTTGTTTAAAGTCACCCCTGAAAACTTTACCCGAAGCACCAATGCTTTTGTAAGCGGAAACCTTGTCGGTGTGACTGGCATGAAGTCGACTCTTGTTGCGACGCTTATATCGTTCTTGATTGTTGGCTTAATTGAAGAGGTGTCAAAGTTCTGGGTACTAAAAAAGAGTGGACAGAATTTCTTTAGTTCTATTGATGATGTGTTGCAACTTGGAATCATCGTAGCTATTGGTTTTGCATTTGCAGAAAATGTGTTAAACCCAAGCTACTTCATTTCATTTGTTCGATCGTATCTTATTAATCCAGAAGTACCACAGTGGGGAGCCTTTATGGGGAATGTTCTTGGACGTGCCATCCTGACAAATATGGTACACATCCTTTCAACCGGAGTATTTGCATACTGTTACGGACTTGCACTCTTTGCAGGGCCCGTAATAGAAGAAGAGCATAAAAACGGAAGGGTCCACATCATCCCGCACTTCATTCATAATCTGTTCCGTATTCCAGAAAAGATGATATTCCGTAGGGAAATGATGATCATTGGACTTATGAGCTCTGTGGTATTGCATGGTGTCTTTAACTTCCTTGTAACCCTACCAGACCTACTTCCAGGAAATCCACGAACGCTTGGTGACATCTTTGGATCAGCCCCAGACTCATTCTTGCATTACATTGCACTGCTGATTATTCCTTCTATGTTCTACGTTGTTGGAGGGTTTTGGATACTCTCTGTTCTGTTCTACAGAAAGCAGGTTATGAAAGAGCGAGGAGTACTTGTTGAGAGCGACAATTTGGTAGATTCAGATACGTTTTACGCCCAATACGCGAAGTAGACTACATTTGGCTCATTGGTAATCGAAGCGTTGCTTGCTATACTACATGCGACCTTTTTTCCTCTTTATTATGATCTTTATTTCACGCCGATTTCAGGCCTTACTTACTGTTGTTTCTCTTGTATCAGTTCTTGTTCCTTCCGGAGCCGGGGCTGCAGAAGTACAAGATGTTTTGCGAACGCCCACTAATGAAGTGGTATCTCGTGGAGATTTCATTCGAGCAGCAGTAACGGTCCTCAATATGGACAACATGAACGTAGATCTTACAAAACAGCTTCCATACAGAAGGGTAACGAAAGGACTGGAGAAGTATGTACGCATTGCGCATGATAAAAATGCACTAGAATCCTTTGGATACGATTTGTTGCTTGCACAAGGGATAACAAGAGGGCAAGCACTACGGTTACTTGTTAACCTGACAGGATATGACACAGCAGTGCCTGTAGTATTTACTGATGTAAAAGTCGGAACACCTGACGAGAGAGCCGTACGCGTAGCAGTAGAAAAAGAATGGATGAACCCGATAAAAGACAATCTGTTTGGTGTTCGTCGATTGCTTACTGGTGGGGACGCTAAACTTCTTTTACGGAAAGTATTAGGGGAGCAGGGGATTGAAAGCCAGGTAGACACGAACGATACGCCAACTATTCGTATCAATTATAAGAGTAATGACCGCTTGATGAACCTTCCAAAGACACAGATTCTTGAATCTATTTGGAGCATGATTGAACGTGAATTCTTATATAGTGAGGATATTGATGTTGAAGAGGCAGCATTCCGTGCTGCAGAAGGACTGGTGAGCAGTCTTGGTGATAAGTACACAACATTCATGCGACCAGCAAAGGCGCAGCAGTTCCAGTCTCAGATTAATGGAGAGGTTATTGGTATTGGTGCTCAGGTAGAGTTCATAGACGAGATTCTGACAATCGTCACACCAATTGTTGGCTCTCCTGCAGAAGCTGCTGGCCTTAATCCTGCCGACCAGATTTTAAAGGTTGATGGAGTACCTCTCGCAGGTCTTAGCTTCCAGGACTCAGTTGGAAAAGTCCGTGGACCAAAAGGGTCTACTGTAAAGCTTACCATTCGTCGT
>JABJGX010000003.1 GCA_018662075.1 Candidatus Peregrinibacteria bacterium
GCCATAACACATGCCAGTATATCAGATGATCGAATGGCAGGCGCGGCAGGATTCGAACCTGCGACCCCCGGTTTTGGAGACCGATGCTCTAGCCAACTGAGCTACGCGCCTACGTGCTCTTATAGTATATCGCTTATAGACTGCAAAATCGATAGAATGATCTGAGCTTTTTTACGTATGACAATGTTCCGTGTCCCACCTCTTAAAGCCCTCTTTCCCGACCTTCCAGCGACCACGCTCTCTAAATGCTTCGAGGGATTGTTTTTTTGCAGCATTAGAAATAGACTGTGGTGAATGCTTTGGATGGTCCTTTGCGATATCACTGAGCAGTACGATGTCGTCGCCCTCCATGTAGGCAATGCGTTTATGGAAACTCTCTTTGAGGAGCAATGCAAAGATGTGTTCAAATGGCTTCAGGTTGCCCTTTGCGTCGTATGCTTGGAGGGCTTTGTAGTAGTCTTTTTTCTCTTTATTTCGGATGATAATTGGTGGGTACCCTGCACTCTTTAACTGGAAATTAATCAGCGCTCTTCCCACACGACCGTTACCATCAAGGAACGGGTGAATATGCTCGAACGCAAGATGAAAAAACATTATGCGATCTAGGATATGTTCTTGGTCGTCTGCAAAATCTGCAAGGAGGTTATCGATAAGGCTCGGTAATTTTTCAGGTGACGGTGCGATATGCTTTCCCACTTTTACATACTCGGAAGTCTTACGAAAGTTTCCCGCAAACTCGTCGTTAATATTTGTTAGCAGTGTTCCATGTATAAGAAGCATCATGTCTTTTGAGAACAGTTCTTTCTTTTCGATCTTGGCATCGAGGTAGGTATTTACCTTCCCGAGGTTAATAGCCTCAAAGACTTCTCGTTGAGAGCTATTTGGCGGCAAACACTGATGCTCGAGGATCTGTTCTGTTTCATCGAGGGTCAGGGTCGAATTCTCGATCGCATTACTGTTAAACACCAATTCTGGCATCTCTGCCTCTTCAAGAAGGGTAAGCAAAGACTCTTTACCTGGTTTTAGGCATTCATAGCGCTTCTGGAGCTCCTCGATGTTGTTTAGGGTTGTTCCGTGCATTTTATGGGTGAAAATATGTTAATAGTGTATATTATTCACCTATAAAAGTCAACTCTATTCTTTTTAATGTCTATAGTATCACTTTTTCCTCAATAAGCTTCGCTATTCCTTTGCCCCTTTTGCCTTGATGCAAAAGAGGCGAAAAAATCAATGCAGACTGAACGAGAGAGATTCGTCCTCAAACATGCAGTCTGCCAGACGATCGTCTACACCGATAGCAGGGTTTCGTCAGTTGCGTTTGTCTGAGCACGAAGAATAAAGATGGCCCTCTTTTATAGTGACTGAATGCTCCGCAAGGCGGAGTTGAAGGAGCGCACAAATTATCATTCGAAGTATTTCTTCGGGCGAGTTAGCAACTGACAAGATTTTTGGTTACTTTTCATCGGAAAAGTGACAAAGGAATTACTTCTTCTTCGCTTTAGGCTTTGCTTTCGGCTTCGCTTTAGCCTTTGCACCCCATGCACCTCCCTTTCGCGGTGGTGCTGTTCGCTTCTTTTCAAGGAGTTCACAGGCAGTGACTAAGTCTATGTCTGCGATCTCGAACCTCTTTGGCACCGAGACATTCGTAATACCGTCCGTGATGTATGGACCATACCGACCAGTCTTTATCAGGACATCTCCTTTCGTGTTTGGATCTTTCCCAAGTTCCTTCAATGGCTCTGCTTCTTTTTTCTTTCTGTCTTTTGCAGTGGCAATCAACTCCTCGGCTGCGGCCATGTCGACAGAGATCGGATCAACATCTTCTGGGATAGTTGCCGTGATCTTTCCCCACTTAATGTACGGACCATAACGTCCACGGTTCACCGTCATGTCTTCACCATCTTTTTCTCCGAGGTTTCGTGGGAAACTGAGCAGTGCAAGGGCATCTTCTAGTGTTACTGTTTCTTTTGTCATACCTGTAGCAAGAGATGTACTTTGTGGCTTACCGTCGATCTTTCCGTCCTTAACATCGGCAGGTGTTCCTACCTGAATGTATGGACCAAAGCGGCCAGTGAGTACCACAATGCTGAGTCCTGTTTTTTCATCTGTACCAAGAACTTTTTCTTTCAGTACATCTTCTTTCTTTACCTCTTTTCCTTTCTGATCAATGAGCTTTTTAAACGGACCATAGAATCCTTTCAGGAAACTTACACGCTCTTCTTTTCCTTCGGCGATGTCATCCAGCCGGTCTTCCATTGTTGCTGTGAACTTGAGGTCCACAATGTCTGAAAAGTGCTCTACCAAAAGATCTGTCACCGTGAATGCAACATCTTCCGGTGCCAACTGCTTGTTCTCTTTTCGAATGTATCCACGCTGTTGAACCGTTGAAATTGTTGGAGCGTATGTACTCGGACGACCGATGCCTTCGTCTTCCAACTTCTTAACTAAGCTCGCTTCTGTATACCGTGGAGGTGGCTTTGTGAAGTGCTGTTCTGGGTTGATCTCTTCCTTCTTTAACTTCTCGCCGACAGTGAGTTTTGGGAGGAACTTGTCACCACTTTGCTCACTTCCTTCTTCGTCGTCTTTACGGTGTTCATCTTGCGAAGCGTCTGTGCTCTCACTGTAGGCGCGGTAGTAACCGTCGAATACAACTGTCTGACCAGTAGCACGGAATGTGTACTGTGCGATTGTAATATCGGCCCCTATACGTTTCAGTTCTGCAGCAGCCATCTGGGTTGCCATCGTTCTATTCCAGATGAGTGTGTAGAGCTTTAACTGCTGGTGGTCGAGCACTGTGTTTAGTGACGCTGGTGTTCGGCTCATCTCTGTTGGGCGAATAGCTTCGTGCGCTTCTTGTGCTCCTTTACTCTTTGTCTTGTACACACGTGGAGTAGACAATACGTACTCTCGACCAAATAGTTGCTCGATGGTCATCTTGGCATCTGCGAGCGCTTTTTCACTAAGGTTCACACTATCTGTACGCATGTATGTGATGAGTCCTGTTGTTTCTTCTCCTTTACCAAGGCTCATACCTTCATACAATTGCTGCGCTACAACCATTGTTTGCTTCACAGAAAAACCAAGCTTACGACCTGCCTCTTGCTGCAACGTTGATGTCGTAAATGGAGCAGGTGGCTTTTTCTTTAGCTCTTTTTCTTCAATGTCTGTAACCGACCATTCTTTTCCGTCGATGTCTTTTAAGACCTGGTCTGATTCTTCCTGAGACGTTGGCACGAACTTCTTTCCATCCTTCTGACGGAGCCCTGCGGTGAATGTCTCTTCACTTTCTTTGCTAAGCTCCGCGTCGATCGTCCAATACTCCACTGCATCGAATGCCTGAATCTCTCTTTCTCTATCAACAATGATTCTTACAACAACAGACTGTACACGTCCTGCAGAAAGGCCACGGTACACCGTCTTCCAAAGGAATGGAGAGAGAGTGTAACCAACAAGACGGTCGAGAATACGACGTGCTTGCTGTGCTTCTACGAGCTTCATATCCAACTGACGTGGAGAGGCAACCGCTGCATCTATCGCTGATTTTGTAATTTCATGGAAGACAATACGATGTACTTTCTGTTCTTTTTTAATCTTCAAAGCTTCTAGAAGGTGCCACCCAATGGCTTCCCCTTCGCGGTCTTCATCAGTCGCGATCCAGATCGCTTCTGCAGTTTTCAGTTCTTTTTGAAGGCTCGAAATAACAGACTTTTTTTCATCCTGGACCTCGTAGACAGGATCGAAGTTACCATCGACATCGACAGATAATCCTGAGCTTGGAAGATCACGAACGTGTCCCATGCTTGCCTGCACTACGTAATCTTTTCCTAAAAACTTCTTAATTGTTTTTGCCTTTGTTGGTGACTCGACGATGACGAGGTGTGACATTTATACTGAGGTAACGAACGTATGGCATGAAGGGTAGGTGTGGGGTAGGGCATTGTCAAATGTCGCTCTATCACTTGCTTTCCGATCCAAAACATTGTCTGAGAGTAAAGTCTACTTTCCACGCTGATCATCTTTCGTACTCAGTTGATTTTGGCTTTATTAAGCCATTTATTTGCTATTTTTCCAAGGACTTTTATGATGAGGACATATTTTTGGCTTGCACAAGGGCAACGCCTCCGTAGACTTAACTTAAAGTTACTTCCTTACCCCTTTATCCTATGTCTAAGCAGGATATCATCAACACTATCGCAGACGCTGCTGGTATTACCAAGCGTTCTGCAGCTGCCTCTCTCGAAGCACTTTGTAGCCTAGTTACAAAAGAGCTTAAGAAAGGAAACTCTGTAACCATTACTGGTTTCGGAACATTCAAAGTCAGCAACCGTGCTGCGCGTACTGGTGTAAATCCACGTAATCCTACCCAGCGTATTTCTATCCCTGCGATGAAAGTTCCATCTTTCAAAGCTGGTAAGACTCTTAAGGACGCTGTTCGATAGTCGGACACTTACATTAAGTTTCAAAAGCCTTCGTGAAAGCGGAGGCTTTTTTGATTTTCTTCCACCCAAGGCTCCGCTATTCTTTGGCTAACATGAATGACGCACTGATAAAAGATACCGTTGGCGGACTCCTTACCAAGCTCGGGCTTGATTTTGATGATGTCGTTGTCAGCAAAGAAGAGGACATGGTCCGTGCAGAGATCGTTTCTAAGACTGCCAGTCGCATTATTGGATGGCATGGCGAGACACTGAACAGTATTCAGCATCTATCAAAGTCTATTATCCGTCAGCAGGAGAAGCTTGCTCGTAGCCCCTTCCTTGTCGTCGACATTGATGGATACCGTAAGACTCAGGAGGATAAGGTGCGAAGTATCGCAGAACAGAAAGCAGAGTTTGTTCGTAAGACTGGAAATCGCGTCGCTCTTGCCCCAATGAGCCCGTACTTCCGTCGCATTGTTCACTTGCACATTGCAAATACTGAAGCGCTTTCGGACCTCACAACAGAGAGTGCAGGAGAAGGAGACTACCGACAGGTAATCCTCAGACAAAAAGATGGCGCAGTAGCGACTGATGACCAAGAGCTTGCTCCGGTCATCGAAGCATCATCAGATGATGGTCTCGATAATTTAGATATTTAACCTACCTCACCCCCGACCCCTCTCCTTCCACCTCAAATCTCCTTCCCAGGAGAGGGGAGCTTCGTTGATGGTGTGTAAAACATCTCGGAGGTTATGAAGTACTTGTTCATTCGTGAATCGGAGTATCTTATAACCTCTTGCATGAAGGTCTTCTTCTCTTTCTTTATCATATTGCTTTTGATCATCATGAATACCTCCATCAACTTCTATAACAAGACTTTTCTCCATACACAGAAAATCAACTATGTACCAAGCGATAGGAACTTGTCTTCTAAATTTTAATCGATGGCATCGTCTAGCACGAAGAGCATTCCATAAAATAATTTCTGCTTCAGTCATGTTCTTTCGTAATTTTTTTGCAAACCGAATCTTGTGGTCAGAAACAGACATAGGAAATCATTCTATCATAACAGAGCTCCCCTCTCC
>JABJGX010000058.1 GCA_018662075.1 Candidatus Peregrinibacteria bacterium
TATTTCTTCGTTCATATCAGTGGCTAAGATTTTTGGTTACTTTTCATCTGAAAAGTTACAATGATGTTGATGTTGATGTAATAAACGCATCAAGGGACTGCTTTGGGTTATCTTTGTATAAGAAGTATCCAGCAGCAGCAATCATTGCTGCATTGTCTGTACAGTAAGGAATAGTCTTTGGTGTACGCAGGGCACGTGCTGCTATGGTGCTCTGTAGCATTTCTCGTAGTCGAGTATTTGCGCTGACACCACCGACAACATGCACTTCTTTTACATCTGGATAGAGAGTAAGAGCGTGTGCCACGCGGTGGCATAGCTGAGCGCAGATTGCTTCTTGGTAGGATGCTGCAAGGTTAGACTGCAGCTTTTCGAGGTCTCCAGCATGTTTAAGCACTGCAAGTCGTAGAGAATTTTTTAGCCCCGAGAAACTAAAATCACACGTTGGTTCTTTTAAAAGAGCAATGGGGAAATCGAATGCTGATGGGTCACCACTATTGGCAGATTTTGAAATAGATGGTCCACCAGGGTAGGGGAGGCCAAGCATGGCAGCCCCTTTATCGAAAGCTTCACCAGCGGCATCATCTCGCGTTTTACCAATGCGTTTTCCATCTGTATGAGATGTTCGAAGCCAGAGGTCACTGTGTCCACCAGAGACGCTAAGCGTAAGGCAGGGGAACTCAGGACTGTCCTCTTGCTCTAACCATACAGAACTTAAGTGTCCAAGAGTGTGGTGCACACCAATAAGTGGAATGTTGTGTATAAAAGACAGTGTGCGTGCGGCCATGACTCCAACAAGTAGTGATCCCATGAGGCCAGGGCCTTTCGTTACAGCAATGGCATCGATGTCTGTGTATGCAAGACCTGCTTCTGCAATGGCAGAATGAAGGACGGGCAGAATGAGCTCTACTTGTCTACGGGCAGCATCTTCGGGAACCACGCCACCACTTTGTGCAAAAACTTCCTTTGTACTCGCAATAATATTGCATAAAACCTCTGTTCCATCGCGTACAATGGCAGCAGAAGTTTCGTCACATGATGTTTCAATTCCGAGAATAATCATGGTCGTATAGTACAGAAGAGTGCTTCAAATAGACAAATATCCTCTGACCTCATCCCCAACCCTTCTCCACTGTGGTGGAGAAGGGAGCTCTGTTTATGAAGAAAATAAGTTTAATGAGGGCTCCCCCCCCTCCTCCTTCGCAAAGGAGAGGGGGACAGGGGGTGAGGTCGGTTGCAGGGCCAGTAGAAGGGCCTTTTGTATAATTGATAAAAGTAGAGAAATGTGTTATAATATAACAAGTGAATAAACATAAACAAACCGCTACAGTGATGGCTTTAATCGCACTTTGTGCATCATTTGCATTTTGGACCCATCATCTCGACTGGGTACCATTGCCACATATTTCTCAGCAAGCAGTCGATGTATTCGATGGGATAATGAAGAAATTCAAGGCACCTGAGCCAGAATTGGTATCTGTATTGGAGATAGAAGTAGAAACCCTAGGTGGTCACTTTACGACGCAGTCCGTAGAAGCAAAGATTACCGCTTCTGTCATTTCAAGTAGTGTTGCCGTTATTGAAGACATTATAGAACCAGCTGTAGAGGTCGCCTTAGAGGAAGTTGTAGAAGAGGAAGTTCAGGCAGCTGCTCCGACAGAGCTAGAACAATGGGAGCTGAAACGTGCATGGAGTATTGCAGTACCAGCGCTTGGCATTCGTGCTCCGGTAATGCTTCCATCTCTTAAATATTGGTCTTCGCAAGCTTGGGCACTTATGGAAGAGCAGATGCAAGTAGGGCTCAACCATGGAACGGTGGCCTATCCACACTCAGCTGGTCCTGGCGGAAATGGCTCACTCATTATTGCAGGACACAGCAGCCCTCCAACAGTATCTGCTGAAAAGAGTAACTACGGAGACATATTTGCTCGTCTCCCAGAGATCGAAGTGGGTCAGGATATCACCGTAACAACAAACGCAGCGCCAGTGACGTATCGCGTAGAAGAGAAGATGATTGTCAGTCCAAATGTGACATCAATATTAGAACAACAGACAGATGACAGTATCTTAAAACTGATTACATGCTATCCAGTGGGTACGACAACATCCCGCATGATCATTATCGCAAAGAAGGTAGAGTAGTAGAGCATTTGCACGTATGCTACGGGCATGAAGTTAAAACACATTGCAGGTGTATTCATAGCTTTGCTTCTCGCAAAGTTCTTATGGCCACTATTTCGATTTGATATCCCGATGGGTTATGACCCAGGTATCTACAGGTATCTATTTATACAATACGAACAGGCTCTTACAACGTTTTCATTACCAGAGCTTCTACCATGGGCAGGGGAGCACCCACCAGGGCTATTTCTTGTAGGAGCAGTACTTATGAAACTAGGTGCATCTGTCGATAGCCTTCTTGGTATATTTTGGAATCTCACACCTATCGCTCTTGCGGGTGTTCTCGCTTGGGTTACCGGAAAGAGGTTAGGAGTAAAGACCGGAGTACTGGTATTGCTTGTGGCAGTGCTGTCTCAGGCATATTTTGATGGTTTTTATGCTATGTACTTTAAAGCATATATCGCATTACTATTTGTGTGCTTAACGTATTTCTTTGTAGACAAGTTTTCTCCGTGGTTTTTGCTAACAGCACTTCTTACCGTTGTTATTCATCACCAAACAGGAATGGTCATGGCGATTGCACTCGGTGTGTGGTGGATAGCTAAGTTTCCATCACAGAGAAATTGTAAGGCATACCAGTTATATTCACTAGGAATTGTATGCATAGCAGCTCTTGGACTACTGGTGTATCTGCCACATTTTGAAAGAGTATTCTGGAGTCCATTTAAATCCATATTCTTATTACGAGGGGACAATGCGCCTGCAGGGGCATTTCCAGAGGCATCATTTTACCTACGAACCATGCCCGTTCTCTTGTCGCTTGGCGTCATTGGTTTTGTACGAAGTCTGCGTCGTGAGGTTGGTTCTGTATGGCAACTGTCGGTTGTTGTATGTGCTGTATTTATCGTATTTCGATTGGTTTTTTATAAGCGGTTCTTTTTGCACTTAGACTTCTTCCTCCTGCCATTTGCTGCAGAGGGACTACTGTGGATATGGGAAAGAGTGCGGTTAAAGTACACAAGGGGACTGATAGTCTTATTGCTTCTCGCTCAGGCAGCTGTGTCATGGAAGACAATGATGATCAGAGTACCGCAACTACCGTTGTCTGCTTTGCAGGAGATCGTAGCGCTTGAGGAAGTTTTGCCAGAAGGGGCAACAGTCATTGCACTAGAAAATGTATCTGGTATGTGGCTCCTTGGTTGGTTGCCTCATCATACGGTCGGAGCACCTGGAATGTTTGACGTACCAGATTGGACGTATGAAGATTGGGAGATCTTTATCGATGGAACGACGAGCGAAAGAAAGCTGCTACTAAATGCAATACACGGTGAAGTATATTTTTATGCCAACGCACTATTTACATCGTATTATGGAGAAAGAGCTGAA
>JABJGX010000002.1 GCA_018662075.1 Candidatus Peregrinibacteria bacterium
CATGCGACCAGCTAGTGTACAGAGGATCTGGTGATCCTTTGCTTGTGGACTTAAGATTTTGACGCTAAACGTAGTATTTGGGAATGATTCTTCGACTACGCCTATGAGTTCAATTACATCTTTAGCCACAAAGCATATCGGGGATACAAGCCGAGAGATCCTACAGAGCAATTTGAGCTTGTTCAAGCACTTAGAGGCAAAAAAGTATACTTTCTTTCAAAAGTACTAGCCATATACCTTGAAATGTTGTGTAAATAATAAATTTTAACACATTTTCGCTGTTTTAAGCCGATATTTACGCAATGATTTCGCAACCCTCTTCCGTAATCAAAAGAGTATGTTCGAAGTGCGCTGAAAGAGACCCGTCTTTTGTGTTGATCGTCCACATGTCAGCCGACTCTTTAATGCCATCTTTTCCAGTACATACGATCGGTTCGACGGCGATAAGTGTTCCCGCTGGGAGTATCGGACCTGTGTTTGCTGTTCCGTAGTTTGGAACATCTGGGAATTGGTGCAAAGTTTTGCCCAGTCCATGTCCTGTAAGTGCAGAGACAATAGTTAACCCTTCAGACTCAACAACTTCTTGGATGGTCGCAGAGATCGTTCCAACGTGCACACCTGCCTTTATGACAGCGACAGCAGCGTCTAGGGCGTTGGATGTGACATCGAGGAGCTTCTGCGCCTCCTTGCTGATCTTTCCTACCCCATACGTGCGACAGGCGTCTGTGTAGAGGTCGTTAATCATGACTCCACCATCGGTGGCGACTATGTCCCCTTCTTTGAGTACACGCTCTCCTGGAAGCCCATGAACACACTCTTCGTTAACAGAAATGCACAGTGTCGCTGGGTAGCCGTGATAACCTTTAAAAGCAGGCGTTGCTCCTTCGTGCTTTCTGATAAACTCTTCTGCAGCGCGATCGAGCTCCTTTGTGGTAATCCCTGGGGCAACAAGCTCTCCCATGTAGGCAAGGCACTCATTTAGTATCTTTCCAGCTTCACGTAAAGACTGTTGCTCCTCTGCCGTGAAAATTTGAAATTTACCCATATGTAAAAAGTATTATGTATTAAGTATTACGTATTAGGGGAACATGCGCACGTTATTTTTCCTTAATACCTGTTTTTATTCTCTCGTAGATTTCTTCAACATTTCCCTGTCCGTCTATCTCTATTACCCTCCCAGCTGATTCGTATTCCTTAATGACGGGCATAGTCTTCTCTAGAAACAAGTCCATACGACGGAGTACTTTGTCCTGGTCTGCATCATCTGCGCGTCCTTCGATCTCTGCACGACTCTTAATACGCTCTACTGCTTCTTGTTTTTCAAGCAAGATATGCACGCACTGGAGCTCCCTTCCTGCATTTGCCATGATGTCATCAAATGCTTTCATCTGGTCTAAGTCACGTGGAATACCATCAAACAAAATCTTCTGATCTGCAGAAATTCCTGCAATTGCCTCGTTCACTACTTTCATAATAATTTCAAACGGAACAAGTTCTCCATTATCAATGTAGTTCTTTACTGTTTCACCAAGCTCTGTGCCAGATGCCTTGATCTTTCGCAGCTCTCCACCGGCTTCAAAGATGTAATACCCAAACTCTTCTGCAAGCATCTTTGCTTGTGTTCCTTTACCTGAGCCTTGAATACCAAAGAAAGCGATATCCATTAGACAAGCTTATCGTAATCGTGCGCTAGAAGCTGTGCGTTGATCTGACGGATAAGCTCCATCACAACACCTACAACGATAATCAGTCCAGAACCAGAGATAATCAAATCCTGTGAACTCAGCGTTGAATACTTTGTAAAGATAAGTGGAACGATTGCAACGATACCAAGGAATAGTCCTCCCCAGAGGTTCATACGGTTACTTACTTGCTGCAAGAGCTCTGCTGTCTGCTTTCCAGGGCGGATACCTGGGACAAACCCTCCACGCTTCTGAATGTTATCTGCTACCTCATCTGGCTTGAATGTGACAGATACGTAGAAGTACGTGAATCCCATTACCAGACCGAAGTAGATCGCCATATAGAGGATACTTGGGTTATTCGGATTGATGTACACGTTAATGAAGTTCGCAACGTCTTGAAGAACAGGACGAGTAGCAGTTGCAAGGAACTGTGCAATGATTGCTGGAAGAGTGATCAAAGAGATAGAGAAGATGATCGGGATCATTCCTGCTTGGTTCAGCCTAATTGGGATGTTTCCCTGCACTCCACGGCCTGCACCTTGGTTTGCGTATGTAATAGGTATTAGTCTATGTGCATCGGTAAAGAGTACGACACAGACAAGCATCGCAAGAGAGATGATACAGAAGAGGAAGAATGCACTCTGCTTTCCTTGTCCCGCAAGGAACATAGAACTAAGCACTGTAGGCATTCCAGATACGATTCCAATAAAGATAATCAAACTGATTCCGTTTCCAATTCCCTTCTCTGTAATAAGTTCTCCAAGCCACATAAGGAACATAGCACCCGCTGTAACGTAGAGCATTGGGAAGAGTACTCCTGGGAATGTAAGGTCTACGAGCTGAACACCTCCTGCACCAAGCAATACCAAGAATCCGTAACTCTGTACGAATGACAATGGAACTGCCAACCAACGTGTGTACTTGTTAATAGTCTGCTGTCCTGTTGCTCCTTCTTTGCTGATTGCCTCTAGGCGAGGGAAGATCACCGTACAAAGCTGCATGATGATAGATGCATTAATGTATGGAGAGAGTCCAAGAAGAACAACTGAGAAGTTATCGATCGCACCTCCGGTTAGAGCCGCGAATACGCCGACGACTCCTCCACCACTACGTGTGTTTAGAAAGCTTTCGAGTGCGAATGGATCTGTTCCAGGAACAGCAATGTGCGCAACAATGCGATAAACCAAAAGAAGTCCGCATGTAACGAGGATCTGCTTTCGAAGCTGTTCCGAGTGCCAAAGTTGTCGTAGGTAGGTAAACACTTAATTCAGGACAGTAACTTTTCCACCTGCCTTCTCTATAGCTGCGATTGCAGCCTTTGAAGCAGCGTGGATCGTGATATCAAATTTCTTTTTTACTTCTCCACGACTTAGGAGTTTTACTGGCTTATTTGTGCTCACAATCTTCTGAGACTTCAGCGTCTTTACGTCGTACTTTCCTGCAGCTGCCTTCTGCTCCAAATCTCCTACGTTTACGACTTCGTACTCTTTATGGTTAGGATTCTTAAATCCACCAAGCTTTGGCTGACGCATAAGCAGTGGTGTCTGACCTCCTTCAAAGTTACGAGCAGTGCTAGAACCGCTACGTGAACCGTATCCTTTTGTTCCACGACCAGCAGTTGTACCGCGACCTGCGCTACTACCACGTCCACGACGAATGGACTTCTTACGAGAACCCGGTGCTGGCTTTAAAGTATGTAACATAATCTGCGATATGGTACTGACAAGATTTGATCACGTAAAGGCATTTCTAGGTCGATTTTTGGATATATTTTCTCGAATAGTGAGAATCCTGGCAGGAATGCCAAATTTGTGCTAGAATGTATAGATTCATGCAAAAATTTTATACCTCCATTGCTCTCGGCCTTTTTGCTTTCACCCTCATTCCACAAATAATTTGGGCAGAAACA
>JABJGX010000033.1 GCA_018662075.1 Candidatus Peregrinibacteria bacterium
ACCATGATAGAACCCACAATGTTCACGACATTGTTCCACACTACGATTGCAATAACGCTACGATTCAAGTTCTTGTGTACACGAACAAGCACAGAACTTCCCACAACCTTACGATGCAACATCGCATGCACTTCCGCATCTGTAATACTGACAAGAGCCGCCTCCGCACCAGAGAAGAACCCTGAAAAGAAGAGGATAACGGTGATGATAATAACGAGTTCGATCATAGACAGATTGTAGCAGTAATCACACAGATTACGAGAATTACACCTTCTCAATCCTGTATGCCCTCTGTACCATGTCCCTATGCAACGAGCACCAGATTCCCACAAAGGCGATAACGGAAAAGTGGCTATAGTTGGCGGAAGTCGGTACATACATGGTGCACCCATCTTCAATGCAATGGCAGCGCTAGCCAGTGGTATCGATACTTTAAGTATTTGTTTACCAGATTGCCATGAAGACACGGCGAAGCACTGGATGCTCAATGCTTTTGTCCATCCGTTTGATGGTGACACTATTTCTGACGCTGACATCGAACCGATATTAGAACTGATAGCACCGCTCGACTGTGTTGTACTTGGGTCGGGTATTGCACGTACTGGTGAAAGAGTTGCGGCCCTCGAAGAGATCATCGCATCGTGCACAACGCCAATGGTGCTCGACGCAACCGCACTACAAGAAAACACACTCGACCTTGTCCGTGGTAAACAAGCAATTTTAACACCGCACTTAGGAGAACTCGAACGTATGGGGATAGAAGAAAACGATCTACAAGACGTCGCGAATGAATACCAAGCAATCATTGTTCTTAAGGGCGAAGTAGACCGTGTTGTAAGTGGTCATACATCAGACGAAATTACAGGAGGTAATGCAGGGCTTACAACAGGTGGAACAGGCGACGTTCTGGCCGGACTCATCGCAGGACTAATAGCCCAAGGTTTAGCGCCTCTCGATGCTGCCAAAGACAGTTGTACGCTTATGAAAAAAGCAGGTGAAAAGCTTCAGAAAGATCACGGTTATTCCTACACCGCACTCGATACAATCCGCACTATTCCGTCGCTCTTACAGAGCCTGTAATGATCACACTTTTCGAACAGTTTTCTGACACCATCTCGTGTCGTTTTCTTAGTCGTGATGATGACCGAACACCGACTGAAAACAGTGTGCGACTCCACCAAGTTCACGGAAACAAAACTATCGTCACACACGACAAAATGAACGCTACAAAGCAGGCAGATGGCGTGCTGACAGACACCCCAAAACTCGACCTCATAATACGCGCGGCCGACTGTCAAAACTTTGCAATTTTCGTGCCTGAGAAAAATATTATTGGGGTACTTCACTCCGGATGGAAAGGACTACTTGCAAGTGCCATTCCAGAATTTTTGCACGCTGCCGAGCAAGAATGGGGCACCAAATCTTCTGATATTTTCGTCGCTGCAGGCCCCTCACTCTGTGCCTCTTGTGCCGAGTTTTCAAACCCCGCGATAGAGCTCCCAGGTATTGACCAAAAGTTCTTCAATGGGAGGCTTGTCGACCTCCAAGGATTCGCCGACCAGCAACTTTTTGCAAGTGGAATACTTCCCGAGCACTTTGAGAGGAGTCCCGACTGCACTTTGTGTAAAAATGATGTGTATTTAAGTTATCGTGGTACCGATAAAGACGATGTAAAGGCGGGATTGAGTAACTTTCTTGTATGCTCACTGCTCTGAAAAGTTATGAAGCCTTTTGTACAGTATACTGGGCTTTGTGAACAGTTTGCTTACTGAAACTTTCATCTAACAGAAGCATATTTCGACTCTAGCTGGGTGGTTTTAGCAAGTCCTCTTCTTGGACATTACGCCCCTCGGTCTTTACCATAGTTGATGTTCTAGTTGATACGTTTTGAGGCTTGTTACGTTTCTTCTCAATCACCGTTCCTAGGGAGGTTTAATTACTACGCATCGTGGTGCGAAGTTGCAACCACCCACCTAACTGCAGGGGACAGGCGTGATTGGCCCGACGATCTACTGGATAAGCATTTCTCCCACTATTATATGGGACAGTACACGGATTAACCCCTCCTAGCGGATCATTCAGAATGCCAGGTGGGTTTTTCCATATGTGGTATACTGATTTTCCTATGAAGAATCTAGAAGAAAGAATGGCAAAGAAAAACGAATTATTGGAGTCCTATGCGGTGCCTCATGAGGGCACGCTTGGCCGTGTTTATGAAGAGGATCCAGATGAAACTCGCACGCCTTTTAGGCAGGATGCTAACCGTGTGCAATACAGTGATGAGTACCTAAGACTTAAAGGAAAAACACAGGTCTTTGTCGGGGGCAGATCCGACCACTATCGAACCCGCCTCACACACACCGGAGAGGTTGCAAGTGTGAGTCGAAATATTGCCGCTACTCTTGGTCTTAATGAAGACCTTGCAGAGTGCATTGCGCTTGCCCACGACCTTGGCCATCCGCCCTTTGGTCACAGTGGAGAAGAGGCTCTTAATGATTGGATGAAAACGCACAGCCTCTCCTTTGAACATAACCAGCAGTCTCTACGCATTGTCGAGTTCCTCTCATCGCAATCTCCGCTATTTAAAGGGCTAAACCTCAATAGGGAAGTTCTTCATGGCCTGATGAAACATCGCACTCCTCATGACCATCCAGAAGACACCACTCTAGAGCTTCCATCTATGGAGGCACTTGCAGTAAACCTCGCCGATGAGATTGCTTATACCAGTCACGACATTGATGATGGTCTGAGAGAAGGCCTCTTTACGATCAGTCAGCTTATGGATATCCCTCTGATACAAAAGTGTCACACTCCTGGAAAAAAGCTTGGAAGCTCTATTACCAATACTCTTGTGATGGACCTATACGCAGAAACAGAGAATCAAATTGGTAAGCAGAACATTGTGACCCTTGATGATGTCTATGCAAACAGCGACCAACCTGTGCGCTTCTCTCCAGATATCAAAGAAAAGCTAGGAGTGCTCCGAAGCTTTCTCTATAAGAATATGTACTTCCACCCAAGTGTAGTAGAGCAGGTAGAAGCTGGTAAGACTACTGTCTTAAAACTTTGCGAATATCTAAAGAACAACCCATCCGAAGAAATATTAAAACTTCAAAAGGAATCAGACTGTACTTTAGTTGAGGCAGTGAAAGACTACGTCTCTGGCATGACAGACCACTACGCAACAGAAATGGCTGAGCGGCTCGGACTACTTTCGTAACTGCACCCCTGCTGCTGGTAAGTATGGGAGAGGATTTAGATGACCGTCTCCAGCGATCAGTTCGAAGTGAACATGAGGACCTGTCGATAGGTTTCCAGCACCTGGAGTTCCAGGCATACCTCCGCTATAGGCTATCGGAGCTCCTGCTAGGACAGTATCACCCGTGGAAACTAAGAAGCCGCTTACATGTCCGTACAATGTGACGTATCCATTATGACGAACCGTAATGTAGCTATAGCCCATTCCGTTATCGACAACCTCTTCGACGACTCCGTCTTCTGCAGACCCAATGGTTGTCCCCTGAAGAGCTGGGATGTCTATCGCGTTATGCTTAAAGCCGAAGAACTGTTCGTACTCTGGGTCATCAAATATTGCAGAGATTCCATACATCGGTTTCACTGGCCACTCGATGTAAATATTTGGGTCGATATCACTTAAGGCAGCCGCTGCCATTCCTGCCCGCCGTGCCTCCCACATTTGCTGGAATGATTCGACCATCTTGGCATCTGCCCTCCTTTTTCCTTCTATAAGCTCTACAAGGCTGCGAAGAGCCTGACGGAACTCTTCATTTAGTTCTGGTGTGAGTTCTGCCTGCATAATGTTTCTCTCTGCCTCTAGGCGCTTTAACTGGTACTTTAGTACATCAATATGTCGTTCTGTGAGCTCTTGCCCTATGCGATCCCTTCGCATTTCGTCTTCTGCTGTATGGATAGCTAGTTGTGGCACATCTTCAGATCCTCCAACCGCTGCGATATCTGCTGTCTTCTGTATGGGCTCTGTCATCATAGATGACAAGCCAAAGGTCATCCCTCCAACAATGAGGAGCATAGAGATCGGCCGGCTAATTTCGATGTTTAGTGCCATAACACATGCCAGTATATCAGATGATCGAATGGCAGGCGCGGCAGGATTCGAACCTGCGACCCCCGGTTTTGGAGACCGATGCTCTAGCCAACTGAGCTACGCGCCTACGTGCTCTTATAGTATATCGCTTATAGAC
>JABJGX010000001.1 GCA_018662075.1 Candidatus Peregrinibacteria bacterium
GGAGACTTGGGCTTGTATGACAGTACACTGGATGTAAGCACAAGTAACTATGGGGTGAATTTGGCTGGAAGCCTGATGAACAGTGGAGACTTCACAAAGAGAAGTGGAACCGTAACGCTCGATGGAACATCGCAGACATTGAGTGGATCTACAGTGTTTAATAACCTGACAAAGATGGTAGGTAGTGCAGATACATTGAGTTTGGACTGGACTGCTAGACAGAGTGCATCTGGAACACTTTCTTTGATGGGTGCTTTAAGTAATCTCTTGAGCCTTCGAAGTACGAATACAGGAAGTGGATGGAATGTCCTTCTTGATGGTGATGCTGGTGTACAGAACCTCAGTTACTTGGATGTTAAAGATAGTGATGCCTCTGGTGGTGCAGCTCTTGCAGCAGGGCTGACAAGTACAGATAGTGGGAATAATACCAATTGGGTCTTTCCCTCATCAAGTACCAGTGGTGGGGCTGGTGCTCGATCTACTACCCTACGTATCCGTGCCGCTGGCGCGGAAGATGCTGCTATTACAAGTACACCAGTAACTGTATCAACAATTACTGAAGAATCTCCTGATATTTCTGCAGCACCAATAGTCGAAGCTCCAGAAGTAACTACAACAACTCCGGAACCTGCACCATTTGCCGCTGCACCAAAAGAGGCAGAGTTTCCATCAGAAAGAGAGATCCGCACTGCTATGAACAAAAAGATACGCTCAATTCTAAAAGACGTAGAACTAGAACCACTACAGTGGGAGAAGATTAGTAGAATCGCTGTTATAGAAGAAAAGAAAGAAGCTCTAGATCAAGAATTAACAGAAACAAAAGAGGTGCGCATAGAAGAGCTCCAAAAAGAAATAGAGACTATTGTATTTAGCAATCCCCTTCTACAGATCGGTGATGCTCTTACCTTTGTACAGAATTATGTCACCTCTGTGACCACAGGCATAGGGACAATAGTCTCACCTGCAACTAATATAGCACGTGCAACAGATGCTGTAGCTCAGCAGATCATTGCTGATATAGGACTCGTACAGAACATAGTTCTTGATTCAGGCTCTCGTGCTATTGCTAGTATAGAACGTACAGTAGCCTCTGCTACACAAATAGCTATTAATACTAAGCGTACTGTAAGTACCATTGCACTTCGTACAACCAACACTTTACGTACTACATCCATCGCATTTATAGACACCGTAATAGAAAGTGTTCCTCGCCTAGAAAACATAGGCAAGAACATTGCACTCAAGATACGTACACAAGAAGAAACAGTTGAAGACTTACGAAACACGTTTGTGCATGAGACACAACAATCTGTTTCACAGTCATTTGATATAATGAACTCCTCTATTGCAGCAGTCCATGACAGTCAGCAAAGGAAAAAAGATAAGCGCATAGGAGCGATGCGTAATACTGCACAGCAATTGGAAGATGCTAGCATAATCATTGGGCAGAACATTGGTACAGCAACAGAGCATAGTATGCAGATTGCAAGCAATACAGTAAATGCAGTTGGAAGCGGCATACATAAAACTACGAACTCTATAGCACGTAGCTCAATTGCATTACAAGATATCATGTACAAAACTAGCAATAGTGCCAAAGAAAATGCGAATTACATTGCATGGCAAATCGGAGAAGAAATCATGAGACCTTCCGCACCAGCGCCTGAACTACCAGAACCAAAGGTGTACCGAACACAGGTAAAACAAGAGAATAATCAATTCCTCATTGCGACATTGCACATGAGCATCTTTGATCACATTGGCGAACCAATGAGAAATACACCTGTTGTACTGTTCTCAGAACCAAAGGTATCAGTAACGAACAATGAGGGTATTGCAACATTCCATAATGTGGAAACTGGTAAGCATACTCTTAAAATTCAGATAGATGATGTCACCATTAAGGAGCAAACACTCATTATAGAACCACCTTCAGGAATAAATGTAGAAGAACTAGAGGGTATAGATATTATCCTTCCGGTTATGCAAATCCTTCTAGATGATCCTACACATGGGGCAGCTCCTAGCACTCGAGGATGGGCGTTTATCATAATTATTGCGAGCATCATTATTGGTAATGCTGTCATGGGATACTTTGCAGTCTTCTATATCTGGAAGAAGAGAATTAAATAATAAACGTGAACACTACTGGGGAATGTTCTCTTCCTCTAATTCCTCTAACTCTTCTACCTCTTCTGCTTCTTCTGGATCTTCTGCTTTTTCCTGATCCTTCTTTTCTTGTTCAAAGCGCTGTTTTTCTTTTTGCTCATTCCATACACGAAATTCCTCATGATAACTTGTTATCTCTTCATCGTTCATGCCAATAAAAAAATGAGTAGAACCAGAGGCTGTCTGCATAGCTTCACCTTCACCATACATCGCATCAATACGAAGCAGGTACGGGGTAGGGGTCCAATCCACATCTGAGTTAATGGAAAATCTTGCAACCATAGCACCAGACTCGGTAATGATAGTTGTTCGCCCAAGTGGCATCCGTCGTTCATCTGGTGAAAACCATGTTGCTTGTACCTTGGTTCCTTCTAGAACCTCTGCAAACTGCACTGCTCCCACTAATGTATGATCTGTTGTATCAAATTTTTCGGTAAATTCAAGGGCATCTAAAGAGGTTTCCAATGTTCCAACACTCATACCAATAAATTGTATCACTGGTTTTTGCTCTGCAGACATGCACGCTGTAAGAAAAAGTGGTAGCAGGAAAAGGATTTTTTTCATGGCGCTATACTACTCTAAAATTCATAAAAACAAAAACACCCACCTCTTGCGAAGGTGAGTGTTTAAGATTACGCGACAAGATCTTATTGCGAAATATTATTTTCTGCGCTTTGTAGCTTTACGCTTTGTAGCCTTACGCTTTGTAGCTGTCTTCTTCTTAGCTACCTTACGAGCTGGCTTACGCTTTGTTGCTTTTTTCTTTGCAACCTTACGCTTAGCTGGCTTCTTAGCAGCTGTCTTACGCTTAACTGCTTTCTTAGCTGGCTTACGCTTTGTTGCTTTTTTCTTTGCAACCTTACGCTTAGCTGGCTTCTTAGCAGCTGTCTTACGCTTAACAGCTTTCTTAGCTGGCTTGCGCTTTGTAGCTGTCTTACGCTTCGCTGGCTTTTTCTTCTTTGTAGCCGTCTTACGCTTAACTGCTTTGCGGGCTGGCTTACGCTTAGCAACTTTCTTAGCTGCTTTACGCTTTGCTGGCTTACGCTTTGTTGCCTTTTTCTTAACTGGCATAGCACGAATGGGTAATAAATAGAAAGGGTTACGTACAATGTTACGGTGTTTATAAAAGGGGGTGAAGTGTATTGCTAAAGCGTAATTATAAAATTGTGTTTTTGTGTACTTACGAATTTTTCTTCTTTTTTAGACTTTTTGTGTATGAACAGAGAAAAAAAGCGTGTAGTAAGTGGGCAGAAAAAAAGTGTAAAAAAAGTAAAAAATGTGTTCAACTTTTTGCGCATATTCTTACCAAATAGATGAAATATGGTTTTTATTTTAAAAATAGCATTTATATAACGATGTCATGCCATGTTTGTTACGCACGAAATGTGTGTCCCATTTTAATTTTTTTTGTTTCTAAATATTTTTTCTGTCTTTCATTTTTTACTTCGGTTACAAGTGGAACAAGTTCTGTTAAATGCAAACCGTACCCTTCGAGTCCTACAACTTTTTTTGGATTGTTTGTGAGCAGTCTCATGTGTCCGACGTCACAATCTTTTAAAATCTGCGCACCGATACCATACGTACGAAGGTCCATAGGAAAACCAAGATGCTCGTTTGCTTCTACAGTATCCATTCCTTCTTCCTGAAGTTTGTATGCTTTGATCTTATTGCTTAACCCGATCCCCCTACCCTCCTGTCGCATATACACGATAACACCAGTTCCCTCTGTTGCTACTTGCTGCATTGCACTTTCAAGTTGATCACCACAGTCACAATGCAAACTACCAAATGCATCACCTGTTAAACATTCGGAGTGTACACGAACAAGTGCCGGCTTCATCGGATCTATTTCTCCTTTTACGAGTGCAACGTGCTCTTCATTTTTTAGCGTATCTTTATACACACGAATATTCCACGTTCCTGTTGTAGTTTCCAAAACCGACTCTGCAATATTTCGAACAAATGTTTCGTTTTTTCTGCGGTATGCAATGAGGTCTTCGATTGCAATCATTGGAATGTTGTGTTCTTTGGAAAAATCTTTTATAGCAGGGAGTCGCATCATCGTTCCGTTCTCGTGCATGAGCTCTGAGATCACAGCACCCTCACGTAACCCTGCAAGTCGTGCAAGGTCTACAGAGGCCTCTGTGTGTCCAGCACGTACTAACACTCCACCGTTCTGTGCGCGCAATGGAAATACATGTCCTGGTTTTGCAAGATCTTGTGGTCTAGCTGCGCAGTTTATAGCGACCTTTACTGTTTGTGCTCTGTCTTTTGCAGATATACCAGTCGTCACCCCTTCAACCGCTTCGATACTCACGGTAAATGGTGTCTCTCTACTCGATGTATTTTGCGCAACCATCGGTGGGAGTTCCAGCTGGTCTGCAACAATGTTACTCAAAGACAAGCATACAATTCCTCCCGTGTGACGAATAAGAAATGCCATCTGCTCTTCTGTTATATGTTCAGCTGCTATGACTAAGTCACCTTCGTTCTCCCTCTGTTCGTCATCAACCACAATAATCATCTGACCATTGCGTAAAGAATCTATGCTTTCTGTGATAGAAGAAAAATGACTCATACACAGAAATTATAGGACTTTCGCCTTAGTCATACTGAAAAAACCGTACTTATTTACTTCTCTAGTCGCACAGAGAAGCTCTGCTGAGCCCCTTTTGGTGCCTTTCGTCCTACAGCGATATAATACGTTCCTGCTGGGTAATCGTAGCTCTTATTGCATTCAGGACCTGTGAAACTCGATAGGTCTACATCATTCATTACATAGATAATACATCGCAATTCTGTAGGATTGCTCATAACGAACTTCATCTTTTGTTCGCTTATGACGGTAAACTTGTACCAGTCTTCCATATCGACAGCTGTCAGTATTCCTTCTTTTAGCCCATTAACAGAGAGATTGATAGCTTCGCTGAATCCATCATTTCCATCTCCACCTGTTTCTGTAGCTTCTACACTAAATGTAGTGTCTTTTACAGAAGGGAAGATCTGCAACTGATACTCACCTGGGTTTAGCGTTGCTGTAATGAAGCAAGAGTTTCCACTCTGGAACCCGAGGAAATACTCGTCAGCGAATCCAGACTCATCGGTTAGGTACAATCGGCAGACAATCTTACCTGGCTGACCAGACTGCAAACTCGTTGTTATAGATACTGTCTTCTCTGAATCGATATCGAAGTAGTACGACTTTGACTGCTTTTGTGTAAACCCACCATCATACTGAAATGGGAAGCTTGCCTGAATTGTACTTGGATTAGTGCTCGCAACACTACTCGAAGAGCTGTCACCATCTTGTAATGATGCATCACTACTGTTTGAGTCGTCTGAACTTGCTTCGCTACTACTATTTGACTCCTCCTCTATCCTCTTTCTTTCTTCTGCAAGATCTACACGAAGAGCGTTGTAGATGTATGCAGCAGCCTCTCCTCTTGTGAGCATCATATCTGGATGGAACTTCGAACCACTTTGCCCTGGTATTGGAAGAATTCCCTTTAAGTATGCCGTGATCAGATATTTTGTGTACCAAGCAGAGACCGAAACGTCCACAAACTTTACAAGGTCGCGGTCAGACTCTGTTACCTCGTCTACAGGAATGTCGAATACCTGTGTAATCATTTTGAGTGCTTCTACTCTATTTACTGCAACATCTGGCCTGAATGTTCCGTCTGAGTATCCGTTCACATAACGCATAGCTGCTGCATCACAGACAAAAGGCTCGTACCAGCTTCCAATCTGCACATCTGGGAAACACCTCACACTAAGAGCATCTGGTGTTTTACCTTGTGCTTTATAAAGCATCTTAAGCATCGCTGCCCTGTTAACGTAATCATCAGGCGCGAATGTTCCATCTGGATTTCCGTTAATGACTTGTGCTGACACCAACGCTTCTACAGACTCTTGGAATAGATGTCCGTCTGGTACGTCTGGGAAAGTAGCAGCAAGTGTTGCCACTGACGATCCTAGTAGAACTAGAAATGCCGAGATATACAGTGCTCGAAAACGATTCATGAAAGGTTGTCTCCTATCTTACAGTGTCTTTAAGCAATTTTACAAGTGATCAAGACTGCAGGCTGCCAAGTGTGGCAAGTGAATGCAGCACACAGAGGGCGGCAATTGCCCCTTTATCCAAACGGTCTTGCGCGAGTTTTAATGTATCGACGTATAACACTTCGTTGGCAAACGGTAGCGCAAAAGTTGTTTGAATATCCATCATGCCACGCGCAGTATTTTCGGCAACTAATCGTGCGTGATGTGTCTCGCCTTCTACGATAATTCCGAGTCCAATAAGTGCATCGACAGACTTGTTTTTTGCTAGTGCTGCACCAATTAATGGGATTTCATATGACCCAGTTACTGGGTGAAGAGAGATATTTTCTTTTTTCATTCCTATTTGTACTAACTTCTCGACTGCTCCGTCTACCATTGTTTTTATCTCCTCCTTATAGAAGGTGGAATACACAATGCCCACACGCCATGATGGGCGCAAAGATTGCTCTAGCATTTCCTGTATGTCGTCTTCTGTATGAAGCTTTTTCATGACCTGGTAGTTATATCGCGTTCTATGTTAACACTGTCCCCTGCCTTGAGTGTGCCAAAGGTGGTATTTTCTCGTGTATGAGGAATAAGGGCAACTGATAGTTCGTCTCTTTCTATTGAAGCAATAGTAAGGGATACTCCTTCGATGGCAATTGATCCTTTTCGTACACAAAATTTGATCAACTCTTTTGGCATCCGAATAACAAGTTCTCCATTTTCATTTGAAATAACCTCCGCCGTTCCCTCAACGTGACCCTGCACAATATGCCCATCAAGCCTTTGGTCTGCCCGCACTGAACGTTCGAGGTTTACATTGTCCCCTTCTTTTAATGAGTCGAGGTTCGTGACGTTCCAGGTCTCCTCTACGACGTTAAACTCTAGTTCAGTGTTGTTCATTTTTACAACACTCAAACACACTCCAGACACCGAAATACTGCTTCCAATGACAATATCATCAAATATCTCTGGCCTCTCTATTATAAGGAGGTCATCAGTCTTCCTCTTTGTAAGTGCCGTTGCCTCGATGATTCCTGTGAACATAGTGGTATTGTATACAGATTCAGCCTATAACCCTAGACAGAACGCATTAATCTTGCTAAACTTCGTTGTCGGTGACCCGCACGAGCGGGCAGCCGTTTTTTGTATATTCTAAAAAACTTCTATGGATAAGATCATCGTTAAAGGCGCAAAGATGCATAACCTTAAAAATATTGATGTAGAGATTCCACGAAATCAACTGACGGTCGTCACCGGTCTTTCTGGTTCTGGAAAATCGTCTTTGGCGTTTGATACGATCTTTGCAGAGGGACAGAGAAGGTACGTCGAGAGCTTGTCTGCATACGCAAGACAGTTCATCTCACAGATGGAGAAACCGGAGGTAGAAAGTATTGAGGGGCTTAGCCCTGCGATTTCTATCGACCAAAAAACTGCACCACGAAATCCACGTTCCACTGTTGGGACAACAACAGAAGTCTACGACTACATGCGTTTACTTTGGTCGAAGGCAGGTACTGTGCACTGTGCGCAGTGTGATGAACCACTCACAAAGCAATCAACATCCCAGATAGTACAAATGATTGCTGATATGAAAGAAGGGACAAAAGTGTTCCTCCTCGCTCCAATAGTTAGCGGCCGTAAAGGGCAGCATGTAAAGATACTCGACTCTATTGCACGTGAAGGTTTTGTACGCACACGCATCGATGGAGAAGTAGTCACTGTTGATGAGGAGATTGTGCTAGATCCAAAGAAGTCACATGATATTGAGATTGTAGTCGACCGTATGATTGTTCGAGACCTTGAAGCAAAAGACAACGAAACGAACCCAAATAGAACACGCTTGGCGGACTCGGTAGAACTGTGTCTAAAGAAAGGAAATGGAATGATGATGGTTCTTAATAGTGAGACAAAAGAAGTGCGTCAGTTCAGTGAAGATTATGTCTGTCACACTCATCCAGATAATGCGATTCCTGTTATTGAACCTCGCAGCTTCTCATTCAACTCACCACACGGTGCATGTGATGTCTGTCATGGTCTTGGTTCTATTTTGCAGGTTGATGAAGCGAGTGTTATTCCAAACCCGAAGCTCTCTATTGCAGAAGGTGCCATTCACCCATGGACAACGTCTGCAAGTCGCATGGGCTTTATGATGCGCATTCTAGAGGCACTTGCTGAAAAGAAAGGAATCAATACGAATAAGCCATGGAAAGACCTACCAGAAGATACGCGTAACATTATTTTAAATGGCTCTGACGATGTATTAAGTGTGAATTTTGATACAAATAAGTTTGATGGTGCATACCAAACTACCTACGAAGGAGTGATTCCAAACCTGCAGCGGCGTCACAGAGAAACAGAGTCGAGCTACATGCGAACACAGATAGAGGCATACATGCTAGAGCTTCCATGTAGTGGATGTGACGGAAAGAGACTTAAAAGAGAGATCCTCGGTGTCCTTCTTGGGAAGCAGAATATTGTTGATGCGACAGAGATGAGTATCGACGAAGCTCGCCAGTTTTTTGTGGCGCTTACGCCAAAGGCGGATAGGCCAGATGGTGCAAAGGCTGCAAAGGGAATCGATGAGCTGACAACATACGAGTATACTATTGTAAAGAAGGTTCTTAAGGAGATTGTCGCAAGGCTCAGTTTTTTGGAAAACGTAGGACTGACATACCTCACGTTATCTCGAAGTGCAGCAACCCTTTCTGGTGGAGAGGCACAACGTATCAGACTCGCAACGCAGATTGGTTCTGCACTTCAGGGAGTGCTCTATGTTTTGGATGAACCAAGTATCGGGCTACACCAACGGGATAATGCAAAGCTTATTCAGATGATGACAGAGCTCCGAGACCTCGGTAATACTGTCATTGTTGTAGAGCACGATGAAGAAACTATTCAGGCTGCAGACTACCTTCTCGAAATCGGCCCAGGTGCTGGTAAATACGGAGGGCAAGTGATGGCACAAGGATCGCCTGCTGACCTGATTAAAAACAAAGACTCTGTCACTGGTCAGTACCTGAGTGGTGCGAAGTCTATCGAGATTCCAGCAGAGCGACGTAAGGGAAATGGAAAGTTTATTCAGATTAAAGATGCGCACCACCATAACCTGCAGCACATCGATGTCGACTTCCCTCTTGGAACATTTATTGGAATTACAGGAGTGTCTGGCTCCGGAAAGTCGAGTTTGATCCACGGGATCCTCGGACCAGAGTTACAGTCTGTACTGAACAAAGCAAAGACAAAGCCACAAGATGTTGGTTCTATCTCTGGTCTTGAGCACTTGGATAAAGCAATTGTTATCGACCAGTCCGCAATCGGGCGTACTCCACGTAGTAACCCCGCTACCTACACAGGTGTCTTTACAGACGTTCGTGACCTCTTTTCTACAACGCCCGAGTCTAAACTTCGAGGGTACAAAGCAGGCCGCTTTAGCTTCAACGTAAAAGGAGGTCGTTGTGAGGGATGTGAAGGAGATGGTCTCAAAAGAATCGAAATGCACTTCTTGCCAGATGTCTTCGTGACCTGTGAACAGTGTAAAGGACGTCGCTATAACAGAGAGACCCTTGAAGTTACCTACAAAGGAAAGACTGTTGCAGATGTTCTGGAAATGACTATTAACGAAGCATTAGAGTTCTTTACAGCTATCCCTTCTATCAACAAGAAGCTTCAAACACTAGTTGATGTTGGTCTTGGGTATATTCACCTTGGACAAAGTGCAACGACGCTTTCTGGAGGAGAAGCACAACGTGTAAAGCTCGCAACAGAGCTCACCAAGCGTGCGACAGGAAAGACTTTCTACATTCTTGACGAACCAACGACTGGGCTTCACTTTGATGATATTGCAATGCTGCTCGGCGTCTTAAAGCGATTGGTCGACAAAGGAAACACTGTCCTTGTTATCGAACATAACCTCGATGTTATTAAGGCTGTAGACCATGTTATCGACATTGGACCAGAAGGTGGCTCTGGTGGAGGGTATGTTCTTGCGACTGGTACTCCGGAAGAAGTTTCCGAGGTCGAGACCAGTTTCACGGGGCAGTATCTAAAGAAGATGTTGAAGAAGAGGTAGTCCACCCCTACAATCGCTGCAATGTTCTTACTCCAAAGCGATATTTTTCTCTGGGACTTATCAATTATCATATTGATAGTATTTCTATTCTCGGGGGCTGTCGCATGCCTGACATGGACAAAGAGGCATCCGCACAAGCCACTACAGAAATTTCTTATTAGCATTGCAGGGCTACTAAGCGTAGTTAGTTGCTGCCTTGTCGTCTACGGGTCTTTTATAGAACCACAGATGATTACCGTGACAGAGAAAGTTATTTCTCATCCACTTAGCTCTCCGGTAAAAATTGCGGTGATCTCTGACATTCACGTCGGAGCATACAAAGGAGAAGAATTTGTAGAGAGAGTGGTAAAACGTACCAATGCGCTACTGCCAGACATTGTTGTACTTCCTGGAGACTTTATTTTGAATCACGATTCTGATCTTAATGACTTACGCCCCCTTAAAAACCTCCGTACCACTATGGGAACATATGCTGTTCTTGGGAATCATGACGTTGGAGAGTATGAAACCCTGCTTGGGAAGCGCTACACCGGAACAGATCGAGGGGAACGCATTAGCTCTGCACTGAGCGCTCTTGGCGTTACGATGCTGCGTAATGATTCCAAAATTCTGACGCTACCACACGGAAAGATTGCGATCGCAGGGATTGATGACATCTGGACGGGGCACGCAGACCTTACCAGTGCTCTGGCCGGTATTGACCCAACGGTATATACCGTTCTTCTTTCGCATAACCCGAGTGTCATAGACGAAGCAGAAAGCCTTGGTGCTCATCTAATAATCTCTGGTCATACACACGGAGGACAGGTCCGCATTCCTGGGTTCGGACCACTCAGCAAACTCCCAACGAGCCTAGGCCAAGAGTATGACCAAGGAATCTTTGAAATTGATGACGATACGACCCTTGCAATAACCAGGGGAATTGGTGAAAGTAGTGCCAGAACTCGCCTTTTCGCAACTCCCGAAATCTTGTTGCTTCAAACGGAGTAAACACGTACTCTTTGTCGCCTATGAAACACTTCTTTTTTGCCATCTCTGTACTCACACTTACTGGTTGCTCCATCGACATGGAAGAGACCCATCCTGTTGTAGAACAAGTCTTCCTTCAGGAGGAAGCCTCTATAGAAGGTATTACATGCGTCCTTGAAGGTGGATATCCTCATATTAAAGATTTGTCGTCTGTGCAGGTTGAAATTAATATCAATGCAGCACTCGACGCCTTCGCGAACGCTACAAAGGAAAACGTCCGCGACTGCCCAGCGAAGCTTCTAGAACTTACTGAAGACGATGCTGAAACAAGAGATACAACGAACGTACAATACGACGTAAAGCTTCTGAATGCAGATATGTTTAGCCTGACACTTCTTACGTCACAGATGTTTGAAGGCGCTGCTCATCCGAATAACAGTATTGAAGCTTTTACGTTTAACCTAAGCACAGGACAACCAATTACTCTTGCAGAGTACTTTGCAGACACTCCTGGATATGAAGAGATTCTTGAACAGGCTATAGTTGCAGCCTTGCAGCGTGAAGACATGGACATAGACCCAGAACTCAGAAACCCTACAGAGAAGTTCTACCTAACAGTTAGCAGCCTTGTCCTTGTCGACTTGTTTGATGTGCATGCACTCAAAGGATTCGAAGTCTCTATTCCTATAAGGGAGATCGAGCTCGAGTTGAA